>CAMHDX010000238.1 GCA_946183895.1 uncultured Porphyromonadaceae bacterium
GTGTTTGCCATCCAATATCTTCGCTCGCTGGGGTTTGATGTTGATAATGAGATGTTTGCCCTGCATTCATGGTATTTCCGTAACGCGCTGGTGCGCGCCAACTTCAAAGATGCCCATACCGACTATGAGCCGGTATTTCTTGAGAGATTTTTCCGCAATCTGCTCTTTGGTGAACAGTGGGAACTGAAAAATCGCTATTTACTGATAGGCAACACCGAACAAACACCGAACAAGCACCGAACAAGCACCGAACAAGCACCGAACAAGTCGGTCGTACTCACGGCAAACTTACACCGACTTGTGATGACAATCGGCGACAAACAGATGAGAACTATAGAGATGATGGTCGCAGTAGGGTTGAAACATCGCCCCACATTCGTCGCCAACTACCTCAACCCCGCCATAGAGGCGGCCGTAGTTACGATGCTTTATCCGGACAATCCGCGGCATCCCGTGCAGCGCTATCTCCTCACGGTCAAAGGATTGATGTATTACAACGAGCAAAACAAACCTTAATAATGACCGAGACAGCGACTGTCACGACAACTAATTAGAGACTACGCTATGACTAAGGATTTACAAATAAGGGTGTCGCCAAGCGTGGCGGCACAGGATAGCAAGATTATCCACTATGTGGCGAGCGAGCAGGCGCTATCCATCATGCGAATTACGGGAGTGCGCATCCTGCGCCGCTCCATTGACGCGCGTTCCCGCACGATTATGGTCAACCTGCTGGTGCGCGTGTGGATTGACGAGCCGGTTGACGACACTCCGGTCATCGCCCCGGTGCAGTACCAGGCGGTCAAGGACAACGCGCCAAGCGCGGTGGTTGTCGGCATGGGTCCGGCAGGCCTGTTCGCGGCGCTACGGCTCATTGAGCTGGGCGTGCGCCCCATCGTGCTCGAGCGCGGCAAGAACGTCAAGGAGCGGCGTGTCGACGTGGCTCGCATCTCACGAGAGGGCATTGTCGACCCCAACAGCAACTACTGCTACGGCGAGGGCGGAGCCGGAGCCTATAGCGACGGCAAACTGTACACGCGCAGCAAGAAGCGCGGGTCGATAGAGCACATCCTCAACGTCTTCCACTGCCACGGCGCCAGCCGCGACATCCTGATTGACGCCCACCCGCACATAGGCAGCGACCGCTTGCCCGACGTGATAGCGGCAATGCGCGAGACCATAATCCGCTGCGGCGGCGAGGTGCACTTCAACACCCTAGTGACACGCCTGCTACTCAACAGCACGAGGGACACAGTGGTGGGAGTAGCCACCGCGAGCGGAGCGGAATACGCCGGTCCGGTGATACTCGCCACCGGCCACTCGGCGCGCGACGTCTATCGCATGCTACACAACGAGGGCATCGCCCTCGAGCCCAAGGGCATCGCCGTGGGCGTGCGGTTGGAGCACCCCCAGCAACTGATTGACCGGATACAGTACCACACCCCCTACGGGCGCGGCCAGTGGTTGCCGGCTGCAGAATACACGTTTGTTACCCAAGTTGAGGGCCGCGGGGTGTACTCCTTCTGCATGTGTCCCGGCGGCATCATCGTGCCTGCCACCAGCGAACCCGGACTGCTCGTGGTGAACGGGATGTCGCCCTCCAAGCGCAACACCCACTGGGCCAATAGCGGTATGGTGGTCGAGCTACACCCCGAGGACCTGCCCGCACGCTATGACGCGCCACACGACGCACTGGCGATGATGAACTACCAGCACGACCTGGAGGCGTTGTGCTTCGAGCAGGCAGGCAACAGCCAGGTGGCAGGCGCGCAACGCATGCAGGACTTTGTCGAAGGCAAGGAATCGCAGTTGATTCCGCCCTCGTCCTACCCCGCCGGTGTGCAACCCTCGAGGCTTGACCGGTGGATGCCGGCACCCATCGCAGGACGCCTGCAACGCGGGTTCCGCACCTTTGGCAAGGCTGCGCGCGGCTTCCTGACCAACCAGGCCATCGTGATCGGCGTCGAGACCCGCACATCGTCGCCGGTGCGCATTCCGCGCGACATTGCCTCCATGCACCACATTGCCCTGCGCGGACTGTACCCCTGCGGCGAGGGAGCGGGCTATGCCGGCGGCATCGTGTCGAGCGCCATCGATGGCGAGCGTTGTGCCGAGGCACTTGTTGCTAAATTGTGAATTTTGCGTTAAATTTTCAAAATTGTGCTCAAAAATTTTACTATTTGAAAATTAACCTATAATTTTGGCGGCAGTTAACAACTATTGTTTCACTTTATAAAAAGATTGTTTTATTACTATGAAGAAGATTTTGTTTTTGTTTGCAGCTATCGTTGCAATGACCCTTGCATCATGCGAATCATGCAACAAGCAAGAAGCTACTGAGGATTACCAGTTTGACGCTGCACAGTTCAGCAGCGAGTTGCTCGCCGCTCAGGACTCTGCATCTGCAGTAGGTCTGCTCGACAAGGTTAAGGTCACTGCCGACTCACTGATTGCCGCCGGCAAGGAAGACGCCGCCAAGAGCCTGCTGGAGAAGGTCAAGGACGTGATTGAGGCTAACAAGGAGGCTCTCGATGCCAAGATTCCGGGCATCTCGGCCGGTTTGAGCGGTGCTGTTGACGCAGTTGCCGAGAAGTTTGCCGCCGCTAAGGATGCCGCTGCCGACGCCGTTGAGGCTGCCGGTGACAAGGCCACTGAGCTGGGCGACAGCGCAAAGGCTGCCGCTGAGGGCGCTGTTGAGGCTGGCAAGGCCGCCGTTGAGGGCGCTGCCGAGGCCGGCAAGGCTGCCGCTGAGGGTGCTGTCGAGGCTGGCAAGGAAGCCGGTAAGGCCGCTGTTGATGGCGCTAAGGACAAAGCCGCTGAGGCTGCCGACAAGGCCGCTGACAAGGCTAAGTCGCTCATTGGCCGCTAATCACTCAGCCATACAATGAAATAATGCGGGGCTCACAACCGGTGAGCCCCGCATTATTTTGTCCCGCTCCTCCATCGCGGCACATCGGCATGGACGAGCCGCGATGGATATTGCCGGTTATTAGTGGGCAATCATTGCCCCAAGATATAAGCCAAGATGTCGTTGACATCGCCCACATTGATGTCACCATCGTGATTGACATCAAATAGCGGATTGGCACTCTCGCCGATGATTGCAGTCAGCACATCGTTCACATCGCCCACGTTGACCGCACCATCGCTATTGACGTCCTGCGCGTGGCAGTCATTGATGGTGAACGGCAACTGATAGGCACCGATGATACTTGAGAACTGCGCCGCCTGGATCGCATCAGCGCTA
>CAMHDX010000239.1 GCA_946183895.1 uncultured Porphyromonadaceae bacterium
ACCAGCCAAATTTTAGACCACAAAAATCATTTTTTTATCATTCTGCCACGATTTTTGCAGTGGATTTGCAGTGGATTTCACATTCCGCTCATCAATAATTTGTATCTTTGTGGAATCAAAACTTAAAGATTATGGCAGATAACATCACAATAGTTCCTAACCAAGCAGAGTTGGAGAGGCAATTCGCGTTTGTCAACTCGATGATAGAAAGGTATCGTTCATCGGCTATTGCCATGGTGAACACGGCGGCATTGCAAATGAATTGGGAAATAGGGCAATACATCTCAATGCAGCTGAAATCGGCTCGTTGGGGCGCAAAAGTTGTCAGCGACTTGGCTGACTATTTGAAGCGGATTAACTCTAAACGGCGAGGGTTTGGCAAACGAAACCTCTATAATATGGTGAAGTTCTATGACACATATAGTACCGAGACGTTTCTAAAGTCAGTTGGTGATTTAAAACTGCCTGAATTTGTGCAATCGGGAGTTGCACAATTAGAAAGTAACTCAATTGTGCAGATACCGTCTGCACAAATTCAAAATGACGCAATTGTGCAGATGGCATCTGCACAATTAGAGCGGGGCTCTGTTCAACCGTTACCATCAATATTGTCGGCTACCACGTTTAGCAATCATGTGGAAATCATAAATCGTTGTCGCAGTGATGAGGAACGCATCTTTTATATGTTATATGCTCGCCATCAAGGACTGAAGACCGAGGAGTTGCGCCGTTGTATTGTCAACCAAACTTTCTCGTCGCTGATGGATAAAGATAAGATGATGTCACCTAAGTTGCTGGCACAATATCCTCAATCGGAGTTTATGCTCAAGGACAAAGCAATTGTTGACTTCCTAAATCTGCCACAAGAACATAATGAACACCACTTGCATAAAGGTTTGCTTGAACACATGAAAGCATTCATTCTTGAACTTGGTAAAGATTTTTTGTTCATCGAAAGCGAATTTGGTGTACAAGTGGGCGGATCCACTAAGCGAATTGACCTTTTGTTCTTTCACAGGGCTCTGCAATGCTTGGTGGCAATTGAGTTGAAGGCGGTTGATTTTCAACCGGAGTTTGTTGGCAAAATGGATATGTATCTCGAAGCTTTGGACCGCGATGTGAAACGTGACAATGAAAACCCGAGTATCGGCATCATTCTATGTCCTTCTGCCGACAGGAGCATGGTCGAATATACTTTGAGCCGTTCATTGAGTCCAACGATGATTGCCGAGTACCAGCGTAAACTCATTCCTCAGCAAGTAATGAAAAAATCATTAGAGGAATATTGCTCTTTTCTCCAAGAAAACAAATAAATAAAATTCAAACAGTCGTATTTTAGAATTAAAGGTTTATTAACTTGCTGTCAGCACATTACAACGCTTGCGTACCGGGACGATATAGGGACGGTAATAGGCCAAAAATCGGTCAAAATAGGCAAATGTGTAAAATGTAACTGATTGGCAGCGCCCCCGCCGGGGCGCACCAAGATGCGCGAAGCGAATGCGAGCGAATCTTGTCCTGTCGGGTGCCGAAATCACCAAAACCGCGTCAATCACGCTTGTTCGAGCGTGGGGGCATTAACACAAAGCGCAACCCGGAAATGAGTTGCGCCTTGCAGAAGATGAAGCAGGTATGGTTGTTAGTTGCCGAGGCGTGAGCGTTCTTCCTGCCCTGCGCCGGTTCCTTTGTATTTGCTTTGTGTGGCGTTGAACTTGTAGCGCACAGTGACTTCGAGTTGCCGTGAGTCGTTTTTTGTGATGGCTCGCATTGAGCGCAGGCCGTAGTTTATGTTCAAGTCCTCATAGGCTCCCAGCAAGTTGTGGCCCGCCACCTGGACCGAGAGGCGGTCGTTGAGGAATGTCTTGGTCACGCTCAGATATAACTGCCAGTTTGCTCGCATGATATTCACATTCTCTTTGTCACCGCGCGAGGTAAAGGCAAGATTGGCCTGGGCGGTGAGCGTGGGAAGGATTTGGAAATTGTTGTTCCACTGCACAAGGAAAATGGGGCGCTTGGGACTGATGAAGCCTATAGGCGACGAAATCTTCACCCAGTCTTTGAGCAAGCCTATTGTTAGGCGCGGTTGATAGATGCCGAACTGCGGGTTAAGTGATACCATAGCGCGGAATGCGTCGGCATGGTCCACGTTGTCGCGGGTGATAATCGTGGTTTCCTCGCTGCCAGGAACAGCCTCGCCCGTATTGACAATCACATCTTTGGTGCGCTTATAGTCAAGCATGACGCTCATCCATCTCCACATAGCCATCACCGACAATGAGTTGACGACTGATGGTTGCAGCATGGGGTTGCCACGGTTCCAAGTGAAGCGGTTGGCATAGGTGGTGTTGCCCGAGAGCATGAAGTAATAGGGTCGCATAATCTTCATTCCATAATTGAGCATGAGTTGTACCTTGCCGGCGCGAGCCATCAGGCCCACGCTGGGGAAGAAGTGATGGTAGGTGCGGCATTGCTCAGCGATACGCACGCCACTGTCATAGTAATCGGAGTTGACATTCTCGTTGCGAAGACCCAGCCTCATTTGTCCGAATGGCAACGGATGGCTGTACTCAGTGAACAGGATGTAATTGCGCTCTCGTTGCTCGGTGAATGTGGTGGGCACTATGTTTTCCGGGTTGACGTAGTCATCGTTGCGGCGCGTGTGGTCATACTCGCCTCCCACCTGCAGGTTCCCGCCCCACAGTTGCCACGACAGCACAAGTTTGGATGCCCACAGTTGGTTGCGCTGAACGCTTTGGCTAGTCACCGTGCGGCTCTCTTGCTCTTGGCTCACCTCGTCATTTATAAAATCGGTGCGGTCTTTAAAGAACACATAGTCGGTGTTGAAGTCAATGGATGTCTTACCAATGCGGCCATTGTAGTAAACGTTGAGCGTGTGCGGCATGTTGGACGTCTTCTTCATGAGCAGGTCGTTGTCGAGGTGGTCATAGAAAGCGCCGTCGGCAGTCACGTCGGCGACAACCCCTCCAGTAGTGCGGTTGAGGAAATGCGCCTTGGTCTCGTAGCGCGCACCCACGGCATGGCGATCATTGAAGATGTAGTTGACTCCCCAAGAGGAGTAGAGCGAATTGGCATGGCGACGGCTGAAAGAGAGACCTTCGTGGTGCCACTGCTTGTCGGCATTCACGTCGAAAGTGACTGTCTCCTCGCTCTTGTAGCGGTCGTCGTTGTACCACACGCTGCCAAACACGTCCAGCCCCTTGTGGCGGTAGTTCCAGT
>CAMHDX010000240.1 GCA_946183895.1 uncultured Porphyromonadaceae bacterium
GCGTGAATGTCTATTACCGGAATTGGTAAAATCGGGGCGTTTTTCTTGCCGATGCCGGCAAGAAATGATATATTTGCGGTGCATTTCCGGATTTTTTTCTTGCCGATAGCACTATGGAATATATATCACGGCACAGGACAACTTCAAGGCTCTTCTTGACTATTTCCAAATCCGGTACCTCAAGTAGAACTGCAAACAACTTGGAATAATTTCAATCAGAATTTTACAGGTATTTTTACCGGCTTGCGGTTAATGTCACCGAAATGGCGGTGTGACCGCTGTTTGGGGTACTTTTATGCCGGCATGGGGTTGCTGTTTTTGCATTTTTTAGGACAAGAAGATTTGGTCAAGCCAAAATAAAATGCTAACTTTGAGCGTTTTTATCGTGACAACCATTCTTTATTACGGCTTGAGATTATGAAGAAATCAGCGTTGAGTAAAATTATCGGTCTGTTGTTAGTGGCGGTGATGGCTCTTGTGGCGGCACCATCGCTCGATGCCCAGCAACTGCGTGACCGCGCCGGCAATCTCACCGGCAGTGTCGACAGCAACGGTTACATTCGTGACCGCTCCGGCAATAGTGTAGGCCGCATTGACAGTGATGGTACCATCCGTGACCGCGCGGGCAACTCGATTGGCAAGGTTTCGGGCAGCGAGGTGCGTGACCGCTCGGGCAACAAGGTGGGTAGTGTCGACAGTGATGGTCGTGTGCGTGACCGCTCGGGCAACTCAATCGGCAAGATTGACAGCGACGGCACCATTCGCGACCGTTCAGGCAACAGCATCGGCAGTGCCCGTGGCGTCAAGCGCGAGTATGCCGCGGCGTTGCTTTTCTTCCACATGTAAATCGAGCCGCTACCGGTCCCGATTTAGATTTAAATTATTAATTTGCCTATGAATTTTAACAGAATATTGACAATAGTGGCAGCCGGGTTGCTCGCAATGGGAGTCAGTGCCCAGAACCTGCAATCGGCAAGTGCCCTCAAGAATAAACACGACAAGTTATTAGCCAATCAAGAACGCGCCCTCGACAAGATTCGCGCCAAGGCCGTTGACGACTATGCCCGCGGCCTGTACGACGACGAGGAGCCCGAGCCCGACATTTATACCGAGGGTTGGGATAGCGGTCTGGTCAATCCGTTCAAGGAGAGCGACGTGCCCTCAAGCAAGGTGATTGACGTGACCGGCTATCGCATGCCCATCAGCGGCAACTACGTGACGAGCCACTATGGCTATCGTCCGCGCTTTGGCCGCAACCACAAGGGTGTGGACCTGCGCGCCCCGATGGGCGACACGGTGCGTGCCGCCTTCAGTGGCAAGGTGCGCCTGACCAAGTTTGAGCGCAACGGTTTCGGCTTCTACGTCATCTTGCGCCATGAGAATGGCTTGGAGACGGTGTATGGCCACTTGTCGCGCTTCCTCGTGCAGCCCGACCAGTATGTCAAGGCAGGTCAGCCCATCGCATTGAGTGGCTCGACCGGACGCTCCACAGGCCCGCATCTGCACTTTGAGACCCGCTTTATGGGTTATGCCATCAATCCTGAGGCTATCTTCGACTTTGAGAACCGTGTGACCCACACCGACTCTTATACCTTCCAGAAGAACAACTACACTCAGGCGCGCAACTATTCGCCCTCGCACCGCTACACGAGCATCAAGCACGGTGGCAAGAAGTCGGCTCATATGACCAAGAAGGCACGAGGCAAGCGCTCGTCGGCTCGCTCAACCTACAAGGTCAAGAGCGGCGACAACCTCTCGACCATAGCCAAGCGCAACGGCACCACAGTGGCGCAGCTGAGAAAACTCAACGGCATCAAGGGCAACAAGGTGCAGAAAGGTCGAGTGATCAGAGTCAAGTAAGAAACAATCAAACCGCTTCGCAACCGAGGCGGTTTTTTAATATCACATTATGATGGAGATTAAACAACAATTGGAGCGCCTCTACGCCGAGCAACTGGAGGAGTGGGCAGAGTTCAACGAGCGTCGCGCCCTGATGATGTCACACGAGCAGCGCAGTCTGAGCGGCGGCGGACTGGCTGTTGCGGTCAAGGTGCGCAACAATCCGGCGCGCATGCTGTCAACCACAGCGCGTGTCACCATGGTTCGCGGGCAGCAAGACACATCGCCGCGTCACTGCATGCTATGTCCCGACAATCGTCCACGGCAGCAACGGGCTGTATCATGGTGCGGCCGGCGCGCGATGCAGGTGCTGGTTAACCCTTATCCCATCGTGGACCGTCACTTCACCATTGCCGCCGCCGTGCATCAGCCGCAGCGCTTTGATGCCGACACGATTGCCGACATGCTCACCCTCGCCGCGCAGTTGCCGGGCTATGCCGTGTCGTACAACGGTCCGCGTTGCGGCGCCTCGATTCCGTGGCATCTGCACTTGCAGGCATTCCCGGTCGATGACACGTTGCTCAATGGTCTTAGCCTTGACGATGAGGTGTGCGACGGTGTTGTGCGCCGTGACGTGTTGCCGTTGCCGGTCAAGCTGTATCGCGGTGTTGAGCCGGCGCGGGTGGCGGCAGAGTTTGTTGACGCCACCGGTGGAGACGAAACCATGCTCAATGCGGTGGCATGGAGTGATGGTGCAGTGGCACCCCTGCTCGCCGTGATTGAGCGCACCCACCATCGTCCCGCCAACTTTGGTGACGGCGACGGCCAGATGTTGTGGTCGCCGGGCATACTTGACCTGCTGGGCATCATCACCTTGCCGCGCGAGCACGACTTCACCACCATCACCGCCGAGGTCGCTGCCGCCGTCTACCGCTACATCTCGCAGTGAGCAAGAAGCCAAAACACGTGCGATAGTAGTTTCTTGCACTACCTGCCCTGCCTCGTGCCCAAACATCAGTGAAGAATGTTCTCAAAGAATTTGGTTATGCGGCATTTTTTTTGACTAATTTTGCCGCAAAATCTGCGGCATTTATCAGCAGAAAATGCCGCATAACTAATTCATAATATGTATATCCACCAAAGCGCAAATTGGTCGAGGTTCCGCTGGAACGCTGCGGTTCGGTAATAAAAATAAACAACTCAAGTTTCTAAAGAGTGTTGACGGCTTTGATTACTAATGAAAAAGTGGCGAAGACACTGGCGGGCCGAAGGTCCGACTTCATGTTAAAGACCATGCAAGAGCCTCGAAGAGGGTCGCAGCTTGGTCCGGTTAACGCCGGAAGATGGTGCCTCGAAGAGGAACTTCATCGTTGTTGTTAAGGCTTTTACT
>CAMHDX010000241.1 GCA_946183895.1 uncultured Porphyromonadaceae bacterium
TATTGTGTCATGAGAGGATTGTTTTTAGGTTTCATAGCCGCGTTGTGTCTGTTGGGTTGCTCACCGCGCGGTGCCCGCGGCGGACAGCAGCCGCAGGTTGACAGCGTTGCCGCGGTCACGTCGTTGACGGTGTACCTGGAGCGGAGCGGCTCGATGGTCCCCTACGACACGCCCGGGGGCAGGGGAGAGCTCAAGCGCGCGGTCAACGGCATCGTTAATGCCATCGGCAATGCCGACTCGGTAACGATTGCCATTGTCAACGACAGTGTGTATCCCTACTCGGGGTCGGTCAGGCAGTTTATGCAGGACCGCGACATCTACGGCAGCACCGCCGGCGTGGGCGATGCCGCCTATACCGACTTCCAGTTGATATTGCGGCAGATGCTGGACAACCTCCATGCCGGCAACGTGTCGGTGCTGGTGAGCGACCTGATTTACTCGCCTCGCGGTGTCGACGGTGTCAGTGTTGAGAAACTTTTTACCGAGGAGCGCGGTGTGCTGCACAATGTGTTTAACGCGCGCACTGACCTGGATGTGGTGGTCCACAAGATGCGTGGTGACTACAACGGCAAGTATTATCCGGCGATGGGCGGCTCGTTTGCCTATCACGGCGACCGCCCGTTCTACCTTGTGGTGGTTGCCGACCATGCCACCATGGCGGCGATGCGCGGCAATGAGGCGCTTGCCGTGGCGCTATTGCGTCCGGCTGACGCGATGGCAAGTTATCACTATGGGGCTGAGGGCGAGGTTGCCGCTAAGGTGTTGCCCCGTCACGAGAGCAATCAGGGACGCTGGCGCGCGCAGCGTGGTGAGCGGTTGTCGCTCACAGGGTGTCAGCCCGATGCGACAACGGGCAAGCTGGCGTTTACGCTGGCTGTTGACCTGACGTCGACCCAGCGCGACAGTGCGTTCTTGGTTGATAGCGGCAACTATCACGTCGCCTCGTTGAGCGGGTTTACATTGACGGTGACGCCCATTGACGCCGAGATGATTACCGGCAACAACAAGCGCTATCTTGAGGGCATGACCCATTTGCTCACACTCACCGGCGAGTTTGGCGGTGCCGCCGACAATGTCGTAGTGACGATGGACAACGGCTTGCCGCAGTGGGTCGTGGCGACCAATGCCACTGACGACACATCGCCCCTGCGCGATGACTTTGCCACCACCACGATGGGCTTGTTGCCGTTCATGCAAGGCATCTATGACGCCTATCATGCCGCGGCGGCGCCACTTTTCACAATTGAGGTCTCTCTCAAGAATTAGAGTCAAGATAATGATGAAACATACGGTATATTTGTGTTTAGGCATTGTCGTGAGTGTGATTTTCATCGCGCTGAGCTTTGGCGGCAGTGCTAATGTGTACGAGCAGTTGTCGTTCAACCAGGAGTTCAACGACGAGTTGTTCTCCCTGGGGCTGTACCCGACAATGGCGATGCTCACAGTGGGTATGGCGTGGGCGATAGCTTTGTTGTATTACTACGTTATCAACTCGGTGCTGTTCGACCGGTGGTATCATTGGTTGGTCATGCTGCTGATGGCGGCCGTGGTGACGCCTGCCGTGTGCCATGTGGTGTGCGACGCGGCGATGTCGCGCGACGGCTATGACCCGGGCGCGCTGCTGGGGCAGTTTGCCGTGCAGCATGTGGTGTTCGCCACACTGATGTTCATCATCGCCTCGTTCTCAATCAGGTGGTGGAGCAGCAACTGCCGTCACACCCCGTTGCCGCAGTAACTAATTAAGATATAGAACAACTACGATATGCGACTATTTTTATTTGCCATAGGCGGAACGGGAGCGCGGGTGCTCAAGTCGGTGGTAATGCTTGCCATGGCGGGAGTGCGTCCGCTTGACGAGGCGGGCAATCCGCTGACCGACTTTGAGCTGGTGCCGGTCATGATTGACCCGCATCGCGCCGGAGCCGACAACAAGCGCACCGAGGCGTTGCTTGCCGATTATCGCCAAGTGCGTCAATCGCTGTACGGCTCGGCGCTCAATGCCGAGGGCTTCTTCGCGATGCCGATCACCAACCTGCGCGACATCGCCGGCTCGGCGGGCAGTCAGTTGCCCACTGGCTTTGCGCTCAACCTGCGTGCGGTGGAGAACAAGCAGTTCAGCGACTTCATCGGGTTCGACTCGATGACCGAGGAGGACCAGGCGCTCACGCAGTTGCTCTTCGCGCCTTATCAGCTGTCCAACAAGATGAACATCGGCTTTGTCGGCTCGCCCAACATTGGCGCGGTGGCGCTCACCGAGGTGTGCCACACGCCTGAGTTCAAGGCGTTTGCAGCCGCGTTCCGTCCGGGCGACCGCATCTTCTTTGTCAGCTCGATATTTGGCGGCACCGGTGCGGCGGGTTTCCCGATTTTGGTCAAGAACATCCGTCAGGCGTTCTCGCTTGACGGCACCGACAATCGTGATGCGCTGGCGCGCGCGCCCATCGGCGGATTGACCGTGTTGCCCTACTTCAACCTGGAGCAAAAGCGCGATGACGACCGCATTCAGGCGGCGGATTTCATTGTCAAGACACAGAGTGCGTTGCACTACTACAACACGGCGCTCACCGGCGAGCGTGATGCCCAGGTGAACGCCATCTTCTACCTGGGTGACAAGGTGCGTTCTCTACCTTATCGCTACGACCCGGGTGAGCATGGTCAGTTGAACAATGCCCACCTCGTTGAGCTGGTGGGTGCGTTGGCGCCGTTCAAGTTCGCCTCGCTTGCTGATAGTCGCCTGAGTGACCTTGACGGCAATCCGTTGCCGCGCACCGCCGCGTTTGAGTATGCGCTGGCAAACGACACCACCCAGGTGCACTTTGCCGACCTGGTGGCGCCCACGCGCGCGTTGATTTACAAGCCGCTGGTGGCGCTTTATCACCTGCGCCTGTTTCTCAACAACGGCTTTGAGGACCTCATCGGGCAAGGGTTCACCCTGGACAAGCCGCGCCTCACGGGCGAGTTGACCTCGGCGCAGTTTTACCGCACGCTCAAGGAGCATGTGCTGGAGGACTATGCGCGGTGGCTCGGCGAGATGGACGACAACATGCGCAGCGTGCAGCTGTTTGACCCCGATGTTGATGGCAACATGACCCACGCTGTCAAGGGTGTGGACCCCAAGAAGGGCTGGGTGGGGCGCAAATCAATCAACATCAACACCTACAAGGCGGCGATGAACCGCCTGAGCATGGGCGAGCGGTATGCCAACAGCACTGCCGAGCAAAAGTTGCT
>CAMHDX010000242.1 GCA_946183895.1 uncultured Porphyromonadaceae bacterium
TTGACGACTATCGAACCATACGCATTCCGCAATGTGGGTTGGGATTCCCAAATGACAGAGATACCTGCGGGTGAGGAACTGGTCCTCGAGTTGCCGGACAGGCTGAAAACCATTGGCGCCGGAGCCTTCACCTATATGTCAAGGCTGAAGTCCATCACCATCCCGAGTTCGGTTGAGACAATCGGCGACGGTGCGATTTATGGCCCTAACTTGGAATCCGTAACCTTCATGGGCAAAGTGCAGTCTACCGGCAGGTATACGTTCGAAGGCAATAAACTGAAGACGATGATTATCAAGAGCGACAAATTCACGGTTGCTACTATACCCAGCCTTGCCAGTTTAATCACCACGACAATCTACGACGGCGTGACCGCCATCCCCGAGGGTTCACTGCAGGACTGCACCGCAATGGAGAAGATTGTCATCCCGGCGAGTGTCAAGTCAATCGGGAACTCGGCGTTCAAGGGTTGCGGCGCGCTGGGCGACGTCGTCTGTATGCTGCCCAAGCCGCTGGCAATCGACGCCAGCGTGTTTGAGGGCGTGCCGGTGACGGGCTACACCGACCTTCACGTGCCCGAAGGCAGCGAGGGACGCTATCGTGCGATGGCCGTGTGGAAAGACTTCTACGCCATCTATGAGGACGCCGGCCAGGGCGGCGGCCAACTCAACAAGTTTGACGTCAACGAGGACGGCAATGTCAACGTGGGCGACGTCAACGCCGTGCTCGATTATATCCTGGAGCACAACTAAGGCCTCCAGATTCTCAGGTCCTCCCCCGCCCCCTCGGAGGGGGAGTTGGCGGGAGCGTGAATATAAGGCGTGCGCCAATTGGTGCACGCCTTTTTGTCGGCATTTTTTGAAACAAAACTAACCTCTACGGCGATAGCCGTTGTTAGCTGTTTAACCCCACAGTGCCGAGACTTCGGCTCTGTGGGGTACAGAAAACTAACCTCTACGGCGATAGCCGTTGTTAGCTGTTTAACCCACAGTGCCGAGACTTCGGCTCTGTGGGGTCCAGAAAACTAACCTCTACGGCGATAGCCGTTGTTAGCTCTTTAACCCCACAGTGCCGAGACTTCGGCTCTGTGGGGACTACGGCGATAGCTGTAGGACACTGCGACGATGGCTACTGTCGGCTATGACTAAGCAACCACTACGGCACATCTACGACGTGCCGAGTCGGATATGCATTAACGTGGTGAGCGAAAAAGAGCGAGCGGTGAGGACCGATATCCTCACCGCTCTCGAAATGGTCGTGGGCACTGGCAGATTCGAACTGTCGACCCCCTGCTTGTAAGGCAGATGCTCTAAACCAACTGAGCTAAGCGCCCGTGCTCAAAAAGCGGTGCAAAATTATGCCGAAATTCTGACATAGACAAATTTTTGTGCTGATTTTTTGATTTTGCCCTGATTTTTTCATCATTGACAGAGTTTTTTGTAACTTTGCAGTACTTTACATGAAGTGCGAAAATATGACTGTTAAATCTCTTGATTTGAACCAACAATGTGGGTTGAGCCGATTGACCTATGCCGTGAGCGGCACGGGCTCGCCGGTGATATTGATGCACGGCTGGGGCTGTACGAGCGCCACGGTGGCATCAATAGCGGCGATGCTTGACTCACATTATACCGTTTATAACCTGGACATGCCCGGTAGCGGGGCGTCGGCTGACCCTGCCGAGCCGTGGCACGTTGAGGACTATGACCGTATGCTCGAGGCGCTGGTCGCCGCCGAGGATATCAAGAATCCGTGCCTGATTGGCCACAGCAATGGCGGCAGGGTGGCTATCAAGTATGCCTCCCATCACGATGTGTCGCGGCTGGTGCTGATTGACGCCGCCGGTGTGCCGGCAGTGTTGCCGCCGCACAAGGTGTTGAAAATAAAGCTGTTCAAGTTTGCCAAGCGGGTGCTGACCGCGGTGCTGGGCGAGCGGTTGGCCTCACGGATGATTGACAGCGCGCGCGGTAGCTTGGGCTCGGCGGACTACAACAACAGTTCGCCGGTGATGCGCGCCACCATGGTTAATCTGCTGGCTGAGGACCTGCGTGGCATCATGCCGCACATTAAGTGCCCGACATTGCTGCTGTGGGGCAATGACGACACGGCAACCCCGTTGAGCGACGCGCGCCAGATGGAGCGGTTGATTCCCGAGGCGGGTCTCGTGAGCTGGCAGGGCTATGGCCACTACAGTTTTGTCAACAATCCGGGATTCGCGCCGGTGTTGCAAAGTTTCATGAAAATTGACAAGTAACGATGATGTCGATAGGTAATATGGTTGTGACGTGGGGCGATGTGGCACTGTTTGTCGCGTCGCTGATTGCCGCGTGTGTGATGTGTCGTCACGACCTGCACATGTTGCAGCAAAACAGTTATTATAACAGTCGCTACTATCGCTACTTGACCGGCGGTGACGAGATGATGTCGCCGCAACGCTTGTCGCTGCTGGCGGTGTGGTTGTTGCTACTGACTACCTTCGCCGCGAGTGCGGTGTTGTCGCCCATTGCCGCTGTGCTGTTGTTGGGCATTGCGTGGTGGGCGCATCGTCGCTATTCGCGCAGCAAGGACCCGCTCAAGTTCACCAAGCGCGCCAGGACGATATATTTTACCACCCTGACACTCATTGTCGCCATCACGGTGGTGCTGTCATGGTTGGTTGACTGCACGACCGGCCTTCGCGCCATGGTCGCGATGGTGGTCATCAGTCCGCTGATGATGCTGCTTGCCAACTGGCTGCTGGCGCCCTACGAGCGCTACAATCGCTATCGCTACGCGGTGGCGGCGCGCCGGCGACTGCAGTCACAGCCGCGCACTGTGGTCATCGGCATCACAGGCAGCTACGGCAAGACGAGCACCAAGCACTTCCTCACACGTCTGCTCAGCGAGCACTACTCGACACTGATGACGCCCGGCGGCTATAACACCACGGCGGGCGTCGAAATCACCATTGAGCAGCACCTCAAGCCCTATCATGAGTACTTCGTGTGTGAGATGGGCGCCAAGAAGCGTGGTGACGTCAAGGAGATTTGCGACATCGTCTCGCCGCGATTGGGCATCATCACCGCTGTGGGCGAGATGCACCTCGAGACCTTCGGCTCGGTCGAGAATGTGCAGCGCACCAAGTTCGAGCTTGCCGACGCGTTGCCTGCCGACGGCTTCCTGCTGGTGAACAATGACTTTGAGAAGGCGGCGAGTAGGGTAGTGACCAATGTGGAGTGCAAGCGCTAC
>CAMHDX010000243.1 GCA_946183895.1 uncultured Porphyromonadaceae bacterium
TACAAAGTTAGTGCAAGTTGAGCGCAGAACAAAATGAAAAAACATTTTTTTCATTTTTTATGCCGAAACACAGCCTACCTTCGGCTCCACCCAACGGTAGTGCAAGCCGAGCGCAATGGCAAAGGATTGTATATCATCACTAACTTCTACGGCGATAGCCGTTGTTAGCTATTTAACCCCGTTGTGGCGCGCCAGCGCCTCAGCGGGGTACATGTGCACACATGACACTACGGCGATAGCTGTAGGACATAGCGACGATGGCTACAGCCGCCATCATCGCTACTGTGACACAACCTTTTCCGGCTTGATGAGTTATGACGGCATATAGCGGTGGTTAGGGCTGGTGGGTGAGTGAGAGGACGGCGCGGTGGTCGTCACGCGTGAGGGTCATGTGGTCGCCCTTGATGGCGACATGCCAGCGTGTGAGAGTGTGGGTGGGGGAAGTGTCGGCGAACTCGGCGATGTCGGTGTTGTAGTAGAAGACGCGCCACACCGCAGAGCACGGTCCCAGCGGCGTGACAGCGGTGGGGTATTCGCTCACGTCAAAGTCGAGCGATAGCATTTGGTCCTGCTCGCTCCAGTTGCCGTAGACTTCGCCGGTGGTGTAGGGATGCCGGGTGCTGCGGGTGCACAGGCGCACAGTGCCGCTCTGGAATTGCAGGAAGACACTCACACCGGTCGCATCATCGCCGTCAAGGCTCACCGTGCCGGCGTGCCATGTGCCAAAGTATGGGCCGATGTCGCCGTTGTTGCGCGAGCAGCCATTCAATGTGAGTAGAGTGATTGCGATAGCCGCCACCAGGCGCAGAGTGTGGGTC
Organism: uncultured Porphyromonadaceae bacterium; assembly: GCA_946183895.1. Lineage (GTDB taxonomy): Bacteria > Bacteroidota > Bacteroidia > Bacteroidales > Muribaculaceae > Sodaliphilus. The sequence goes on from CAMHDX010000243.1 coordinate 819, forward strand.
AAACGTTGTGCTGTTCTCATAGCTGTGGTTTATCGTTTAAAGGTCCAGTTGCCGCGATAGGTGACGCTGAGCATGGCGCCCACGCGATTGCCTAGTAGCGAGCCGCGGTCGATGGCGAACGACGCCTTGGCGTCGAGATTGCCGAGCCACGAGGGGTGATAGGTCGCCTCGACGATGAGCGACGTGGCGTGCGCCGCAGCCTCGCGCGGCGCGCTCAGTGTGCCCCAGGCGCTGCGATGTCCGCCCATGACGCGGTAGCGCCACTGCGCGGAGATGCGCCCCTCGACGGCAAGGTGAAAGCCGCGCACGCGGTTGTCGTTAAAGCCCACTACGCCGGTCGTGTTCCACACCGGCGAGGGCAGCATGGGCGTGCCGATGGACTGGCCCGCGGTGTGGTAGCCGTTGTAGCAGTAGTTGTTGTAGTAGTTGTCGTTGCCCGTCGCCTGATGATTGACGATGGTGTTGGGGTGGTCGGCGGGCGCCCAGTGGATGGGGCCGCTCTGGTTGGTCGTGGTGAGCCATTCGGCAACCACGTTGCTCACTATCGCATCGTCATCGCCGCGATATTCCAGTCCGTACAGGCCGTCCCATCCGTTGAGTTTGCCCATGCCCGAGCCATCCTCAAACGGGTTCTGGAAGTAGGCTCGCAGGGTGTGCTGCCGGTTGATGTGCCAGTCAAGCGCCAGGTCGATGCTGCCGATGTGATTGCCCTCAACGAAGTGGTCGCCGCCGGCATTGCCGCCACTGCCAGGAATGATGCTGTGCAGCCAGGTCTTGAAGTCGGTCTTAAGTCGTGTCTTGGAGGTTACTTCGCCGCTCGGGTTATAGCGAGTAACTGTGCCGCCGAACTGGCATGCCGCCTGCAAGCCGATGGTGAAGACGACCGGCCGTGAAGGCTTGGTGCGCAGGTACAGCGCCTTGTGGTTGAGCCAGTAGCCCGTGGTGGCAAAGTCTGCCGCGCGCGGGTCGGTGTGGTGGTTGATCCAGTCGGCATCGGTGCTCCTGAAGAAGCCGATGCTGATCAAGGCTTGCACCCAGCCACGGGTGAGCGGAATGTCGCGAAAGTCCCTCAGTGCGAGCTCTGCGCCAGGCAGAGGGCGCGCGTTCCTGCTGCGAGTGAGGTCGCCGCTGCTGTTGGCGGGAGTGATGACCGGCGTGTACTCGCGCTGGCCCAGGGTCAGCACCACGCTGCGGTAGCGCCCGGTGAGGTAGGCCTGCTGCAGCCACAGTGCCGCCTGCCGTTCGTGACGGCGCACGAGCCGGTTGTCGTCACCGGCTGCATAGAAAAAGTTGCTGCGCGAGGGTCCGCCCCACAGCTCGATGCCCGCGCCCCAGGTCAATCGCTTGGCGCTGTCGGGAGTGATGTGCGCTTCGACGCCCAGCAGGGCGGCGGCGCCCGCGCTGAACTTGCCGTAGTTGTTCGATTGAATGTAGTAGGGAGCAAGCCGGCTATCCGAGATGTTCCCCGCGATAGTGGCACTGTAGTCGACTGCCGTCTGGGCATAGCCGACGAGGGCCGATAGCGTTAATAAACAACAACTGACTATGCGCTGCATTGGTTATGATTAGTGATAAAAACAGGGGCGAGCGGTATCGCCGGTCGCCCCGTGTTTTGTTAGGATGTTATCAATGTCGAGAATTACTTGGTCTTAGCCAGGATGTAGCACACAGCCACGCGGTTCCAGTCAGGCTCGCTGAACATGTCACCAACGCCAAGGCCTTGAGCGTCAATGCGGTTAGCCTTGATCTTGTACTTGTTGACCAGGAGGTTCTTGACAGCCTCGGCACGCTGACGAGCCAGGCGCTCGTTGATCTCAACGCTGCCCTCGGGCGAAGCATAGCCGCGGATGGTGACGGTAGCGTCCTTGTGGTTCTTGAGGAAGGTAGCCACGCGCTCCACGTTGGGCATCTGGGCGGCAGTGACGTTGCTCTTGCCCTGAGCGAAGAACACGTTAGTCTCGAGCGACTCCTTGCTGTTGTCGATGGTGATGGGCACGGGCACGGCACCGCGGCAGTCGTCAAGGTCCTTCTGGAGGCGAGCGATCTTGCCGTTGGCCTCATCGAGGTCGGCGCGAGCCTTAGCGAGCAGGCGACCGCTCTCGTTGCCAAGCTCCTCGAGTGCGCCGCGCAACTCGTTGACGCGAGCGTTGAGGGCATCGTACTCGGCTTGTGACACACCACGGTCAACCAGCTTGAAGTGGTGAGTGCCGTTGCTGTTCTTGAAGTGATAGGAGAAACCGAACTGCAGGTCAGCGGCAGCGTGACGGGCGTTGAAGCGGCTGTGGTTGCTGTGGCTGGTCTTGCGGTCGATGTTGTTGGCATCACCGTTCATGTCCCAAACGATGCTGGGCTTGAACGACAGGGTGAACTGCTTAGCCTTGCCAAAGTTGTAGTTGAAGTTCAA
>CAMHDX010000244.1 GCA_946183895.1 uncultured Porphyromonadaceae bacterium
ATGTAACGCATTAGTCTTGTAAGGTGTTGTTTTTTTAATATCACCCGGATTATTCACAACTGTCAGGATTGCGAATAATCCGGGCTATGTTGATTTGGTAGTATAAGGCTCTTGATTACAGAATCGAGATTCCCTTGACTTGCTCCTTAGCCTCTTGCAACTGCTCCTCGCTCATGACGTTTTGCAGCTGCACCTCCAGGTGCTTGGTCACACCACTGTCGGGGTGACGGGCATCGATGGCGAGCAATCCCTGAGCATCAATCTTGAGGTCAATCTCGATGAGCGTGCCAGCAGGCAGACCTGAGGGCAACGGCCCCATGTCGCCATTGGTCAGCTCCTTGGCGTCCTCGGCAGGCACCACGTCCTTGGGCAGAGCGCCGGCCGAGTAGTCGTTCTCGAAGATTGCCAGATGCACCTGGGTCTGGTTGTCCACGATGGTTCCGGCACGCAGGGTCTCGGTGTGCGGAATGGTCGTGTTCTTGAAAATAAAGTTGAAAATCTTCTCGACATTATCCTCGGGGTCAACCAGTTGCAAGGCGATGCTCTTGCTGATGACGTTCTTGATGACCATCGCACCCTGACCACTGCCAATGCCCCACGTGCGGGCAATCTCCTGAGCAGCCTCCTGGGTCTCCTGGCTCACCACGGGAGCACCTGCTGCATCGGCCTCATCACCCTTGGCGGGGAACGCTGCCATGTTGACGCCATAGATGGCGGCACCCTTCGCCACAGCGGCGTCGGGGTCACAATACTCAATGGGGATGTTGGGGAACTCGGCCTGCAGGCGCTTCATCACCTGCGGCATGCGCGTTGAGCCGCCCACGAGCAGAATCTTGTCGTAGCTACCCACGCCCTTGCGCTGAGCCTCGGCCATCGTGTCGTGAGTCTTCTGAATGGTGTTCTCAAGCAGATTGCTGGTCAGCGTTTCGAACTGCTCACGGCTGAGTTCCACACGATAGCCATTCGCCTTCATCTTGGTGCTCTCGCGCTCGCTGAGCTGAACCTTGGCTTGCTCGCTCTTGACCTCCAGGTCGGCCATCAGCTCAAAGTCGTTGAGCACATCGTCACGCGTGGTGCCGTTCTCGCGGCAATACTCGTCAATGAAGTAGTCGCGCACCGCGTTATCCCAGTCCTTGCCACCCAGGTGGTGATCGCCGCCGGTCGCTACAACCTCAATCACATTGTCGGCCACCTTGATGATGGTCACATCAAACGTGCCGCCGCCCAGGTCGTACACCATCACAGTCTGGGCGTTCTGCACATCAAGGCCGTAGCTGATTGCGGCTGCTGTGGGCTCATTGATGATGCTCAACACGTTCAAGCCGGCAATCTCACCCGCCTTCTTGGTGGCTTCGCGCTCGTCAAGGCCAAAGTAGGCGGGGCAAGTGATGACAACGTTCTCGACCGGCTCGCCCAGCTTCTCGCTCGCGTCCTTGGCAAGCTTGCTAAGTATCAGCGACGAGATGGTCTCGGGCTTATACTCCTTGTCGTGAGCGAAGAAGGTGAACTCCTGATTGCCCATCTGGCGCTTGATTGTAGAGCATACCAGCTCGGGCTCGCTCTGCAGTGCCTGCTTGGCTATCTCACCCACACTGACGTTGTCGGCGCTCTCAAAGAACACCACCGAGGGGGTCACAGGCGAATTCTCGCGATTGGGCACCACAACCGGCTTGCCGTACTCGTCAACGTAGGCAATGCAGGAGAAGGTTGTTCCCAAGTCAATTCCAAAAATCTTACTCATAATGATAGATATAGTATTAAAAATTAGTAATTCAAGTTATTAATGAGAGGGCGACAACTTGGTTCACAGCGCCGCATCGCCTGCAGCGGCAGGCTCCTGCGCTTCCTCAACAGGTGCCTCGCCGGGCAGCGGTGCCACATACTTGTAGATAACCACCGTCTCGGGGCGCAACGTGGTCCCATTCCAGCGGTAACCGCTGCGCAGGCGCTTGGCGATGTGCTTGTCCAGGGCGGGGTCGGCGGTGTTCTCAACACTCATCGAGCGCTGGGTGTGCGGGTCGAACACATCGCCCTCGGTGCAATACGGCTCCACGCCGTTCTCCATCAGCAAGTCCAGCAAGTCCTCCGGGACATGCTCCTTGAGGGTTGTCAGAGCGCGCTCGCCGGCATCGTCCTTGCCCTCAATGCGCTCAACAGTGCGATTCAGGTCATCAAGAAACATCACCAGACCCATAATCAGCGGCTTGAGCATCTTGGAGTAGATGTCCTTGCGATAGCGTTCCAGCTCGACATACAACTTGTCGAACATCTCGTCCTTGCGACCATCGCGATAGATTTTCTCGTCAAACTTCGCGTCAAGCGCGTTCAGCCGGCTTTGCATCTCGGCAATCATCGCCTGCACCGCGGCGCAATCACATTCGCCCGGGCAAGAGCAGCCGGCATCGGTCGCTACTTCTTGCTCCGGAGTGTCCTGTGGAGCGTCAACAGCGGGCTGCGACGGCTCGGCGGCAGGCTCGTCAGGTGCGGGTTGGGGAACTCCGTCCGCGGGTTCGACCGGTGGGGTGAATTGCGGCGGCTCTTGATCTTCGTGGCTCGTGGGCAGCGGTGGCGGCACCTGCTGCGCGTCGATAGGCTCGACAATGGGGTTCTCGTTTTGGTCCATCAAGCGTTATATTTAGTTGGTTATTACTTTAAGGTTGATAGGCAACATTTGTGCCAAAGGCCATACCGATAGTATGACATGCAAATTTACAACAAAAATTTTTAACAACCAAATAATCACCTTTTGTAGAGTCCTTTTATACAAGATGGATTATCTTTGCAACACCGGGGACGGTTCTTTTTGTTGCTTTTTGCAACAACAGGGACGGTTCTTTTTGTTGCTTTTTGCAACAACAGGGACGGTTCCTTTCGGTTGCCTTCACTTGGTTGGAGCGCTCGAGCGCCTATTTCCTTTATTGAACCGAATCTCTTGATACAGCAACACTATCATCAGCATACTGTTGTTTCGCTTGTGGTTGTTCTGAACAAATATTCACGCTATCTGTTGAACTATTCATGTCGGCCATTCGGCTTGCTTTGATTTCGTTCAAGGCAGTATATACTATAGCAATCAGTATCCCTACTGGAATAATAACTGCAACAATACATGAAAACGCGCAACCGCGCAGTCCTTTTATACAAGATGATTATCTTTATTTATAATATAATCTTTAATGAGCCCTTCGAACAGACCTTTATCAATTCCC
>CAMHDX010000245.1 GCA_946183895.1 uncultured Porphyromonadaceae bacterium
CATATAGCCGCTTGGTCGTCTTGTTGAAGAACTGCGCGCCCAGCGAGGTCTTGGCTCGCGGTGTCTTGGCGACCACCAGCAGGCCGCTGGTGTCCTTGTCAATGCGGTGGACTAGGCCCATGCGCGGGTCGGTGACGTCATAGTCCGGATTGTCCTTGAAGTGCCATGCCAGCGCGTTGACCAGCGTGCCGTCGTAGTTGCCGTGCCCCGGGTGGACACACATGCCCGCCGGCTTGTTGACCACCAGCAGCTCGTCGTCCTCGTACACGATGTTGAGCGGAATGTCCTGCGCCACGATTTCGTTCTCGTAGCGCGGACGGTCCATGACAACGCGGATGTCGTCGCCCGGGCGCACACGGTAGTTGCTCTTGACCGGACGTGAGTTCACGCGAATGCACTGCGCCTCGGCGGCGTGCTGCACCCTGGTGCGCGATGTACCCTTGATGCGCTCGGTCAGGTACTTGTCGATGCGCAACAAGTCCTGCCCGGGCTCCACCTCAAAGCGGTAGTGCTCCCAGTACTCACGACCATTCTCGGTAAAATCCGGGTCGCTAAAGTCTACGCGAATAGGCAAGTCTTCACTCATATCTTAAGATTCAAGAGGGTGTGTCAAAATGTAATGTGCATGAACAAAAAAGTCAAAATTCTTGCCGTGGCGGTTGATGAAGTTCCTCTACGAGGCACAGATAACATGCTCATTATGACCAAGCTGCGAGTATCTTCGAAGCTCTTGCATGGTCCTTAACACATAGTCGGGTCTTCGACCCGCCCAACCTCTTCAAGGCTCGTTTTGAATTTTGACACACCTCTTGAAGGTTATCGGTTATAGTTTAGTGTTTAGCGGGTAGTAAAAAAAGCTCTACCCTATCAACCAGTCCGGCTAACTACGGGCGGGGCTCGGCGCCTTGGCGCTGAGCAATCTCCACCGAGTCGATCACCGCGTTGGCTACGGTGTCGGGCATCGTGTCGTCAATCGAGCCGTCGCACACCACCAGCAGTATGTTGGACGAGACCAGCACGCTGGAGCCGTCGGCGACATGCCTGCCGTCCACCTTGACCTGCATCACCACACCGCGACTGCTGCTGGGACCCGGCACACTGTCGAGCACAATGTCCTTGAAGCCCTGGGTGCGCAACATCGCCATCGCCTGGCGCGACGAGATGTCAATCAACCGCGGCATCGCCACCATGCGGTCGTGCATGGCGTTGACCTTAAAGTAGATTGAGCGGATAGCCTTGACATAGCTGCCGGCTTTGGGGTCCTGGTCAATCACAACACCCGGCTTGAAGTTGCGGTCGTACTGGGTGGAATCGCTGATGTCCCACGACATGCCGGCCGCCTCAACCTTCTCAATCGCCTCGCCCAGCGACAAGCCTCGCACGTCGGGCACCTGCTTTTGCTGCCCGTGAGACGTGAATACATCGATGAACAGCAACGCGATGTACACCAGTACACACGCCGCCGCCACCATCAGTAGCGAGTTGACCAGTATGGGATGCCGGTCGCGAAAGTTATCTATCTTTTTTGTTTTCATCTTGTGAAGTATGTTCTAATAGTAATTTCACCATCAATGCGCCACACGCCGGCGACGTGCAGGCACCTCGCCGCTATTGACCCGCTCGTAGACAGCAGCGTCGATGACCGCCATCGTGATCAGGTTGACAATGTCGCGCACCGGAGTGTCAATGCTCGTGAAGTGGATGGGTTTGTTCAGACCTATCTGGATGGGGCCAATCACCTCGGCGCCGCCAAACTCCAGCATCATCTGGAACACCGTGTTGGCGGCACTCAGGTTGGGGAATATCAGCGTGTTGACATCCTTGCCCTTGAGCGTGTTGAAGGGGAACTGATTGTCGCGCAGCTCCTTGTTGATGGCATACTGCAGCTGCATCTCGCCGTCAACGACGATGTCGGGATACTGCTCATGCAACACGTCCACCGCGCGATGAATCTCGATGGGACCATGCTCCGGGTTGCTGCCAAAGTTGCTATAGCTCAACATCGCCATGACCGGGAAGTGCGCGTAGTTGCGCACCGCCTCGTGCGCCAACCGGGCGATGTCCACCAGCTCATCGGTGTCGTTGTTGTGGTTGATTGACGTGTCGGCAAGGAAGAACGTGCCCCGCTTGGTGTTCACGATGTGCATGGTCGCGAAGTGGTTGTAGCCCGGCTTGATGCCGATCACCTCCTTGGCAATCTTGACCGTGTTGCCACCGCCGGCAAAGGTGCCCGTGATGAACGCGTCAGCCTCGCCGGTCTCGACCATCATCATGCCGAAGTAGTTGCGGTCGTACATCTTCTCGCGCGCCTCGCGACGATTGATGCCGTCGCGCTGGTGCTTGCGCGCCAGCAGGTCGGCAAAGCGGTGGCGGCGACGCAGCTCGCGGTCATGGCGCGGGTTGACAATCTCCACGTCCTTGATGTCCAGGTCAAGTCGCGCGGCACGCTTGGCAATCATCTCCTCGTTGCCCAGCAAGATGGGGTAACATGTGCCGTGATGATAGGCGTAGATGGCAGCCTCGAGCATATTGTCGGTGTCCGCCTGGGCAAACACAACGCGCTTGGGATTGCGCTTGGCAGCCTCGGTAAAGCGGCGCAACAACTTGTCGTCGTAGCCCAACACACGGCGCAACTCCGACCTGTATGCGTCAAAGTCATCAATAGGCCTTGTTGCCACACCGCTGTCCATCGCCGCCTTGGCTACCGCACTCGACACCACCGTGATCAGGCGCGGGTCAAGAGCTTTGGGCAAGATGTACTGCGGACCGAAGTGGATGTGGTTGAGCTTGTAAGCCGCGTTAACGATGGGCGGCACATTGCGCTTTGCCAGGTCGGCAATGGCTCGCACCGCAGCCAGCTCCATCGCCTGGTTAATCTCGGTGGCACCACTGTCAATAGCGCCGCGAAAGATGTATGGGAAGCCCAACACATTGTTGATTTGGTTGGGATAGTCCGAGCGACCGGTAGCGAAAATCAGGTCGTCGCGCGAGGCAATCGCCTCGTCGTAGGCAATCTCCGGATCGGGATTGGCGAGGGCGAACACGATGGGCTTGGGAGCCATGGACTGCACCATCTCGCGCGTCACGACATCACGCACCGACAGGCCCAGGAACACATCGGCACCCTCCATCGCCTGAGCCAACGTCGTGATGGGCCGGTCGGTGGCGAACTCACGCTTCTGCTCATT
>CAMHDX010000246.1 GCA_946183895.1 uncultured Porphyromonadaceae bacterium
GACCTCTAAGACCTCTAAGACCTCTAAGACCTCTAAGACCTCTAAGACCTCTAAGCCCTCTAAGCCATCTCAGATTACTCAGATTACTCGGATTACTCAGATTGTCCAAGCTACCAGTCGCGGGTGGGGCGCATGGCGGTGGCGTAGCGCGTGTTGCCGTAGGCATCACGCGTGATGTCGATGCCGGCGAAGCCGTTCGCCTCGAGCAGCCGCGCCACCGCGTCGCCACAGCGACGGTTAATCTCCAAGTACAGCCTGCCGCCGCGCTCCAGCGCGCCGGCGGCGTAGGCGACGATGGGCCGATAAAACCTCAGCAGGTCGTCATCGGGCACAAACAGAGCCAAGTGCGGCTCGTATTGCAGCACGTTGGGCTCCATGTCGGCGGCTTCGCTGTTGCCCACGTAGGGCGGATTGCTCACAATGATGTCGTAGCAGGGCTCGTGGGGTGGGGTGAGCGCGAGCGCGTCGCCGTGGGCGAAGTTGATGCGCACCTTGAGCCGCGCGGCGTTTTGTCGCGCCACGGCGAGCGCCTCGTCGCTGATGTCAATCGCGTCGATGACGGGGAAGTGGAGCGCCCGCGCCAGCGCGACAGCGATGCAGCCGCTGCCGGTGGCGATGTCCAGCACACGCAGGTCGCTGCGATTGCCGGCGTCAGCCACCGCCATGTCGACAAGGTGCTCGGTCTCGGGACGCGGAATCAGTGTCGCCGGTGTCACCAGCAGCGAGTGGCCGTGAAAGCGAGCCGTCCCCAGGATGTATTGCAGCGGCTCGTGCCGCTCAAGCCTTGTCAGGATGGCGTCCAGGCGCTCGGGCGCGAACGAGGGCAGCTCGCTGTCCTCGCGCAGCATCACGTCAACCGGACTGTAGTGGAACACCTCGTCCATGATGACGCGCATCATCGCTTGCGCCTCGCGTTCGCCAACTATTGGCGTCAGCCGTGAGCGCATCAGGCTAATCGCTTCGCCGGTTTTCATATTGATAGTGCAGTTAGCAGGTCAATGCCCTCGCCCTCATGGCGCTCGGTGTCAAATCCGCCCAGCAGGTGGCCGATGACCTGTAGATTAGTGATTACGCGCCCGTTGATGTAGGGGTGTCGGCGCTCGTCGGTTAGGGTGATGTCGCCCTCGCGGTCAAGCGCGGCGATAGCCTCGACGATGGTGCCGCCCGGTGTGGCGCGCAGACCTCCGCCGGCGAGTGCGCCGGTGGCGAACACATAGTCGGTCGCCTCGATGGTCGACCGAGCGGTGCGTAGCGCGGTCACGCGGTCGCCGGCGAAGTCGGCGGCAACCACCGTCTCGCCTTGCACGACGGTGACACCAAGCATGAGCGAGTAGTGTTGCCACGCGTTGTTGAGCGAGTTGCCGGCAACGGTGGGCGGCAGGGTCGCCATCATCTTGAGGTTGACCGTCACGCGGCGCATCAATTCGCGCAGAGCCGCCTCGTCATCGCCGATGATTGCCGGCATGAGCGTGAGGTCGGCATCGCTGCCGGCGGCGTTGATGTCGCGCGAAATGCTGTCCAGCGCGGCGCGGCCGTCGAGTTTGCGGCTCAGCGTGGTGGCTCGCGGGGTGGGGGTAGTCGCCTGCAGCGCCCTGATGGTGAAGTCGTGGATTGTGACCTGCGCGCCCAGCTGCTCCAGGTTGTAGGCGACAAGAGCCGCCGCCTGGTCCAGATAGCCCGGCACTCGCATCAATGCCACGCACTTTCCCTGTAGCTCGTCAAGGCTGTTGAGCGTCACGTAGTGCTCAAGCGTGAGCCAGCACGGCACGGGGATGCCGAGCGGGGAGATGCGGTAATGGTTGCGGCTGTCGTGGCCGCGGTAGGGCAGACCCACATCAGCAATCAGCCGCTTGATTTGTTTCAGCAGTTGAGGCACGCGGTCAAGTCCGATGCGCCGGTAGGGGTGATGCTCGGGCAGCCGGTCCAGGCCGGCGATGACGTCGGTGACATCATTGCCCTCGAGCCGCCCCAAAATCTCCAAGGAGCCCGAGTGCTGCGGCAGTAGCGGTCCGGGTTGTGTGGCAATCAGGACCACGCGGCGACCACGCCGCGCTTGGGTCAAGGCACACACCAGTCCACTGATGCCTCCGCCCACTATGGCCAAATCATATTGAGGTCTATTGCTCGCCATCGTTGTCGTGTAATGAAGGTTGAATGCCGCACAGCCCCACAAACAAGCTGTGGACTAGTGCCGCCTCGCGCATTGATTGCCCGAAGGCGACGCGTTGTTGCCCGCGCCAACGCTCGGTGAAGAATTGCTCAAGGTCGGCAAGCGCTTCGGCAGGCGTCATGATGCCCAACTCCACCAGCAGGTTGGCGGCACGGCAGGCGCATATCTTGCCTTGGCACGGGCCCATGCCCAGGCGTGTGCATTGCCGCAGTGTGGACAAGTTGTGCGCGCCCAGGGTCTTGATGGCAAACTCCACCTCGGCACGTGTCACGCTCATGCATTCGCACACCAGGGCGCCGCCCTGCGTGCTGCGTGTGTTGATTTGCTTAGCCAACTCGCCGTGCCGCGCGATGGCGGCGCGTTCTATCGCTCCGGGCACTCGCATCGGGTCCTTTGCCTTGGGCTCGCTGCCCGGCAGGGGGCGGGTCGCTGTCTCGCACGGCTTGTCGATGCCCAGCGTGCGGCACACGGCATCGGTTGCCTGCTGTGCCATCAGGCGGTAAGTCGCCAGTTTGCCTCCGGTGATGGTGATGAGTCCGTGCACACCGTCGCGCTCGCCGTGGTCGATGCACACGATGCCGCGGCTCAGCCGGCGGCCTGTGGTGTCGCCGTCGGTGGCGACCAGCGGCCTCACGCCGGCGTAGGCGCGCAACACTCGCGTGTCGGCGAGCGACGGCACCAGCAGGGCGGCTCCTTCCATGATGGTTTGCACCTCGGCTGCGGTGGGCAGCGGAGCGTCAATGTCTTTGTCATCCACGCGCACACTCGTGGTGCCCATGATGCTCACCTTGCGGTCGGGCACCAGCAGGTCGGCGTCCGATGGACGCCGGCAGCGGTTAATCACGTGGGTGCAGGGACGTGTGGCGTAAATCAGCATGGTGCCCTGGGCGGGATACATGGGCAGCGAGACGCCGATGTCGCCCAGCAACTGCTGCCCCCAGATGCCGGCGGCATTCACCACGACCGGAGCGTGCAACTCATGCCGCTCGCCGGTCGCGCAGTCGGTCG
>CAMHDX010000247.1 GCA_946183895.1 uncultured Porphyromonadaceae bacterium
GGATAGATGGCTGCCAGCGACTGAGTATGCAACTTTTGCTCTCCATCGCGGTCAAATCGTTTGGTCATGAAGTGGTTATTGCCATCAATCGGATAAAGTTCTGATGGCATCATGTTGATTCCGGCAGTTGTGGCGAGCTCATAATAAGTCATCTCCAACTCCGCCGAACAGTATTGCGAGTTGCCGAACTTCATGAGGTAGTACTCAAAACCTTTCAATCCTGCAATCTGACCGCTCCGTATCTCTCCAGTCTGTTTGTTAATGGCTATGATTGCCTTGGGTTGGCGTCCTCCTGCCGAAGTGCCGACAGTCAATAAGGACTGCATGGTAATCGATTCTTCCGGCAGAATGCGGGCATTCTCCCTTTCAGCGAAAATGCGTTCGGCCAAATCGGCGAGAGATTTCATATCTATCCTTTTTGTCCCTCGCACTCTGGTCGTTTCCGGCATGAATTCCAATGCGCCCATGCCTCGCCGTCCGATGAATGAGAGTTTGTCAAGTGGCGTGATGTCAGCACCTGCCAAGTGATTCTGCTGTCGCCAGAGGTCAAACAACTGGTTTCCCCAGGCGTCGGGCAAAGAATCGGCGACAAATGCCGGAAGTCTCTGATAGACCTTCGCGTCCTCACCCCAAATGGGCACTAAGCCTCTGACGCCATCCACCGGGGCGACAAGTGGAGATACATTCAACCCCTTCTTGATAAACTCAGGATTGTAGGTGAAGTAAGACACCCTGCGGCGTTCGTCCCAGGCGAGTCTTCCAATTTCCTCATCCCAGAGGATTACCTTTAATGTCTTTATCATGCTTACTTCTTGTTTTTGAGTGGCGTATCCTTTGAGCCTTCTTGTCCTCATTGCGCATTAGGTAAGGAGATGCGGGCAACTCCTGTAGCACCTTGTCCAAGGCATTAATCTGCCCGACTACTTTCAAGAGCAAGATAAAGGTTGACAACGAAAGATTGCCTGCAGTACCGGTCTCAAATTTGTGGATCGTGGTAAGCCCAATGCCTGATTGTTCGGCAACCTCCCGCTGAGTGAGATTGCAGCGCATGCGGTATTCCTTGAACCGAGAGCCTAGCAAACGGACTAACTCAGGCGTGGAATATGTGTATAAGTCTGCCATTGTGTAGCTTTTAAAATTCAGTATAATGATATTTATTGCTTAAATTTATCAATAAACTTCACTTATGTGATATTTACAACGCAAAAGTACACAAAAATTCTGAAACAAAGCTTATTTTATAGAAAAAATCTTTCCTTGAGGGTGCTTTAACTAATAACTGAGGCTCGAGGCGGGTTCACAGGTGCCAGCCCATTGACACGCTCACGCGCATTCCCTTGGTCTTCCACTTGTCAAAGCGGTCGACACAGGTTGACAGTAACGGCATGACCCAGAGCCGGTCCACGTCAATTCGGAAGCCCGCGCGGAACCGGTTTTCGCTCTGTCGATATTCGGGCACGGTGGTGTATTGCGCCAATATGCTCAACTGCTTGTAGACGCGGCATGAAGCGCCCACACCCCAGCAAGTCTTGTATTTGAGCCCCGAGTCGTAGTGCGGATTCAGCGTTGCGTCAAGACCGACACGACCGATGCAGTAGGCGGCATTGACCAGTGCTCCCGCGTCGTGATAGGCGGCATTGTATGTTATGCCGAAGTAGGGTTTGCATTTGATGGTGAAGTGCTTGATGTCGGCGGTGTCGCTCTCGGCCAGTTCGCAAACCAATGCCTCCGAAAAGATTTACACCGCGGTTGACGAGCAACCCGTCTTCCCTGGCGGCCAGGCGGCACTGTTGAAGTACCTTAGTTGCAACATCCAATATCCGCCCAAAGCGGCCGAGGATGGCAAGGAAGGTAAGGTCGTAGTGCAGTTCGTAGTCGAGAAGGACGGGCACGTGGGTGACGACGTCAAGATTGTCCGCTCGGTCGACAAAGACCTCGACAACGAGGCCATCCGCGTGTGCAAGTCACTGCCGCAGTTCACCCCTGGCCGTAAGGACGGCCAGCCGGTGCGCGTGTGGTACACCATCCCGGTGACGTTCAAAAAATGCCGCCGCCCCCACAGACTTTGCTGCATCGAGAATAGACTTTAGACGCGGCACCACGGGAGGAATAAAAACATGAAGGTTCATGAATGAGTCGCCCTCAAAAGAAGAAACAACTAAAAACAAACTAAATTAACGACCTTATTATTTGTTGTTTATAAATCGTAGTAGTTCAAGTAGTTTTCAATACTTTTTCTGTCACGAGCTATATCGAAGGCGATGATGTGCTGCGATAACTCATTTCCATGCGCGTTATAGTGAAATGAGTGAATGTTAAAAAAACTTAAAAGGTAAGGTGGCGTTGATTTTATTGGTTTGAGATTGAAAGGAAAACATTAATTTTGTTGCCGGTATTGAAACAAAGAACCTTTTCTATCGTACAAACTTTAAATTTACATCTATGGAAACATTATTAGTTGAAATTACAACACCTGGTGCCGATATAGCATCAGCTGTTACGGATGCTCTTGATGTTGTGCCCCAGCATTCAACTGCCAATTTGGATACATTGATTATCTCTCTTGGAGCCGGGACTTATAACTTGCTGAGCAACCTACGGATTCATTGTAATCTGGTTATTAAAGGCAGCGGGAAAACAACCACTGTTATTGAGTGCTCTCCAACCGCTACGTTTATTGATGATGGCTTTGTAATTGTATATGGTACTTACAATAAAAAATTACAAGCATCCATTAGCGATGTATCCTTTAAGTTAGGGAATCATCAAGGAATTATATGGACTGAAGAGGGTGAGGAGAAGTTACTTCTTAAATTCAATCATGTTAATAGTCTGTTTCTTAATAATATCGCTTGTGAATGTAGAGATGCCTTTATAACGTGTGTTGATTTGCGTTGGTGTAGCAATATTATCATTACCGGTTGTGATTTTACAAATTATAATAATTGTCAAGGAGGTGGTGTAATATGGGTCAGAGGCGACACGCGCAATGTGCTGATTACGCGTAATAAGATAGTTAAGAATGCTCATGATGAGATATTCGCTTTCTGGTGTGGTGGCGATGGAAACACAAGCGCGCAGGCTGTTACATCGGGTATCAAAGAAAATATCATCATTTGTAATAATGATATTTTATATACGAGTGCAACCTCTTCATCCAATT
>CAMHDX010000248.1 GCA_946183895.1 uncultured Porphyromonadaceae bacterium
AAAGTCTTTTAAAAAGAAATATAAACAATATTGATATTATGAACGTGGATAAAGGATATGTTGACATGCCCATCCCCGCCGGAATTGATTTGCGGCAAGAGATACTGCGCCTCAAGCGCGAGCGCGGCGCGGTGATAATGGCGCATTACTATCAGCGGCCCGAGATTCAGGATCTGGCCGACTATATCGGTGATAGTCTTGCGCTGGCCCAGTTGGCGGCCAAGACCGACGCTCCGGTCATCATCCTGTGCGGTGTTCACTTCATGGGCGAGACAGCCAAGATACTGTGTCCCGACAAGACTGTGATTGTGCCGGACATCAATGCCGGCTGTTCGCTTGCCGACAGCTGCCCCGCCGATGAGTTTGAGCGCTTTGTCAAGGCTCATCCCGACCACATGGTGGTGAGCTATGTCAACACCAGCGCGGCGGTCAAGGCGTTGACCGATGTGGTTGTCACCAGCGGCAACGCGCGCCAGATAGTAGAGCACCTGCCGCAGGATGCCAAGATAATATTTGGTCCGGACCGCAACTTGGGCAATTACATCAGTTCGATAACCGGACGTGAGATGCTGCTGTGGGACGGCGCGTGCCATGTGCACGAGCAGTTCTCGCTCGCCGCCATCTTGCAGTTGAAGAAGCAGTATCCGCATGCCAAGGTGCTGGTCCACCCCGAGTGTCCCAAGCCGGTGCGCATGGTGGCTGACGTGGTGGGCTCAACGCAGGCATTGCTCAATAGTGCCGTCAATGACGATGCCACGCAGTTTATAGTGGCGACCGAGAGCGGCATCCTGTTCGAGATGCGTCGCCGTTGTCCCGACAAGACCTTCATTGCCGCGCCGCCCGAGGATGGCACTTGCGCCTGCAATGAGTGCAACTTCATGAAGTTGATTACGCTGGAGAAGCTGTACAACTCGTTGAAGTACATGGCACCGGTCATTGAGGTTGACAGCGAGGTTGCACGACTGGCGGTGCGTCCCATCAACCGAATGCTGGAGATGTCTCGCGAGCTCGGATTGATCAAATAACCTATTATATATTGAAGTTTTTACCGCGACGATGAGATCTTTATTTGTATTTATATTAACTGTTATAATAAGTTTAGGTATCATGGCTCAAAATGTAAAAGACTTTACTGTGCTTGACCGCAAGGGCAATCCGGTGAACCTGGGTGAGGCGTACGGCGGCAAGGTTTTATTGATTGTAAACACAGCAACGCGTTGTGGTTTCACTCCGCAGTACGAGGAGTTGGAGGCGTTGTACGAGAAATATAGTGCCGCTGGCTTGGAAATCCTTGATTTTCCGTGCAACCAGTTTGGCGCTCAGGCGCCGGGCAGCGAGGAGGAGATTCACAGCTTCTGCTCGTTGACCTATGGCACCAAGTTTCCGCAGTTCAAGAAGATAGAGGTGAACGGCGAGGGCGAGAGTCCGTTGTTCGCTCACCTGAAGGCATGCCAGCCGTTCGGCGGATTTGACATGGAGCACAAGTTGGGCAAGTTGCTGCACGAGATGATGCTCAAGAGCGACCCGGACTATGCCTCCAAGCCCGACATCAAGTGGAACTTCACCAAGTTTGTGGTAGACCGCGAGGGCAACGTGGTGGAGCGCTTTGAGCCCACCGCTCCCATGAGCGATGTTGAGGCGCTGATAGCGAGCTTGCTCGTCAAGTGAGCGGCTGCATTAATTAAATAAGCCAACCGGAGTACATAGCGCGACATGGAAACTCTGATTTGGATAGCGAGCCTGGTAATTGTGGTGTTTATCCACGAGTTCGGGCACTATGCGGCAGCCAGGTTGTGGCGTGTGCGGGTCAAGGAGGTGCAGGTGTTTTTCTTCCCTATCATCAAGTACACGCCTGACGTCACACCGTCGACGCCATTGAACTCATGGCGGCGTACCCGCTGGGTGCTGGGCTTGTTGCCCTTTGGCGGCGTGACGCTGTTTGACCCCTATCAGTACGGTGCGTTGCAGCCGTTCAAGCGCCTTGTCATTTCGCTCGCGGGCATCGCGTTCAACATCGCCACGTGGATTGTGATAATGTTGCTGGATGTCACGGTGGGTGTGTCTCCGTTCATCTACTATGTGGGCATGGTGTCGGGTTATTTGGCATTGCTTAACGTCATTCCGGTTTATCCGCTTGACGGCGGCGCGGCGTTGCTCGAGTTGTACGAGATGATCACCGGGCGGCAGCCGTCGGCGCAGTTTCGTCAAGTGCTTGCGGGCATTGGCACAGTGTTAATAATTTTGTTTTTTTGGATAATACCTTTATTAGGATGAGCGACGAACTTCAAGTTTATTGCAAGAACACCGGCGAATACATCCCTGTGGATGGCGGTGAAAATCTGCTGAGCATATTCAAGACAATTGAGCAGCGAGTAGGTTTCAAGGCCCTGTGCTGCTACGTTAACAACCGCAACAAGGACTTGCACTTCAAGGTGTATGGTCCGTGCCAGGTGGAGTTTCTTGATATCAACAGCAATAGCGGTTATCGCGTGTACACGCGCTCGCTGTGCATGGTGCTGTACAAGGCTATCAACGACTTGTATCCGGGTCATCGCCTCACCATTGAGCACTCGATAGGCAACGGGCATTATTGCCGGCTCAAGCATAAGAATGACATCAAGTTGACCGACGAGATAGTGGGTGCCATCAAGGCTCGCATGGTCGAGATTATTGATGCCGACATCACATTCCAGCGGCGTGAGCGGTTGACGACCGATGTGATTGAGATGTTCCGCCGCCAGGGTCTCAATGACAAGGTGCGACTGCTCGAGACAGTGCCTGAGTTGTACACGGCTTACTACAAACTTGATGACATCATAGACACGTTCTATGGTCCGTTGTTGCCCAGCACGGCTTATCTCAAGGTGTTTGACCTCGTGCCCTACGAGCAGGGTATGCTCGTGCTGGGTCCGGACCGCAAGAATCCGGCGGTTCCGGCGGTGGCGGTGCGTCAGCCCAAGTTGTTCAAGGCGTTCACCGAGTATGTGCGCTTTAACGACGTGATAGGCATTCACGATGTGGGCAGCCTCAACCAGGTAATTCGCGACCACGAGGCGACAATGCTGATTAACGTGGCCGAGGCGCTGCACAACAAGGCGTTTGCCTCGATAGCCGATGAGATTACACGCCGCTATCATGACGGCGGGGCGCGTGTGGT
>CAMHDX010000249.1 GCA_946183895.1 uncultured Porphyromonadaceae bacterium
CGTCCCGATGTGGCAGCCGCCGTTGCCGATTGTCAGCAAGCGGGCATCAAGGTGAAGATAGTCACCGGCGACAATGCCATCACGGCGCGCGAGATAGGCCGCCAGGTGGGCATCACCATCGATGAGCGCAATGCCGACGAGGAGGTTGTCACCGGACCGCAGTTCTCGTCGTTGCCGCCCTCGATAGTAGCCGCCCGTGCCGCCAAGATCAAGATTATGTCGCGCGCGCGACCACAGGACAAGGCGCGCCTGGTGCAGGTGCTGCAAAACTCCCAGCATGAGGTGGTCGCCGTCACCGGCGACGGTACTAACGACGCTCCGGCGCTCAATGCCGCCCAGGTGGGCCTGTCGATGGGCGATGGCACCAGTGTCGCCAAGGAGGCGAGCGACATCACCATCCTCGACAACTCCTTTGCCAGCATCAACAAGGCCGTGCTGTGGGGACGCTCGCTGTATCGCAACATTCAGCGATTCATCATCTTCCAGCTCACGGTCAACGTGTGTGCCTGCTTGGTGGTGGCTTTAGGCTCATTCCTCTCAATGCAGCCGGTACTCACCGTCACCCAGATGCTGTGGGTCAACCTCATCATGGACACGCTGGCGGCACTTGCCCTCGCCTCGTTGCCTCCCAACAGCGTGGTGATGCGCGAGAAACCGCGTGGGCTGGGCCAGAACATCATCACTGGCGAGATGAAGTGGTTTATTCTTGCCTTCGGTTTGATATTCACTGTCGTGATGCTGGGCTTGTATGTGTACATGCATTCGTACGACATTAGTACCGGAGCACCTACTGCCAGTATGAGCGATCCTATTCCTGACTATGAGGTGTCAATCTTCTTCACTACATTTGTGATGTTGCAGTTCTGGAACCTGTTCAATGCGCGCATGTTCGGCACCGGGCATCACTTCTGGTGGCATAACTGGCGTCACAGCAAGTTCTTCTTTGGGGTTGTGCTCATAATCCTGCTCGGGCAAGTGCTGATTGTTGAGTTCCTGGGCGACCTCTTTGGCTGCAAACCCATAGGTTGGCAATGGTGGCTACTCATCGCGGCTGCGACATCACCGGTGATGTTGTTCGGGGTGGCGTACCACTGGTTCAAACGCAGGACGATGCCCTCAACGCTCTCAGGAGTCGAGAGCCGGATGATGAAAATATGAGTTTTGTAGCAAAAAAAATAACGAAGCGTGCAACCAAATGCACGCTTTGTTGCGTCTAATGCATGAAAACAAACAATAAAGTCAAACAACCAATTCAAACTACACAATAACAATGAAAACAGTACGTGAACACTTGGCAATCATCCTGGCTCTGATAGCCCTTGCAATACCCGCGATTGCCGGCGCACAAGACAGCATCACGGTCAACACCCGTGGTGGCAATGTGACCATCAAGGGCGACACCCTGCTCGTGACCGATGGCGGCGACACAGTCCACATGGTGGGTACTAGTGTGGGCGCTCTGCTCAAGAGCATTCTTGACGACACCATCGTTACCCGCGACCACAATGACACCGAGGTCTACTATATGAACCTCGCCAAGCGCAGCAAGATTGACGCGTTTCGCGATATAGTGCGGTGGTGCGTCATCTTGATTATCGTGATAGCCATCTTGCTGGTCATCTACTTCAATCGTCGTGCCAAGTATCGCATGATAGAGAAGGCGATAGACAACAACTATCAGTTGCCTGCCGATGTGCTGGGCTCCAACATGCCGCCCATGCCGTCCACTCCGGTCTATGTACAGCAACCGGACCAAATGCCGGGCTCGCCTGTGCCGCCGCCTGTGCCGCCGGTAGTGCAACAATGGCCCCGCTACGACGGTGCGGTCAAGCTCATCGCCATCGGACTGGGTACAATGCTGTTCTTCTACATCATCGGGGCTGAGCCCGCCGTGGGATTGTGCAGCATCATCCTGTTGTTGGGCGTGGGTAAGGCGTTCCTTGTGTACCAGACGCGCCAGGACATCATGATGCAGAATCGTCGCAATCAGGGAAATCAAGGCGAGTAATAATCTGATTACTGCGCAGGGCAATGACACGTCTTGAGGAATTGGCGCTGATAGCGCGTTGCGTGGCGCTTGACGACCGCGACGCGTTCGGTAGCTTGGTGGAGGCTTACCGGCCGCAGGTGATGCGTTTCCTGCTACACCTCACGCTGGGCGACCACTCCCTTGCCGACGACTTGGCGCAAGAGACGTTTATCAAGGCGTACCTGGCTATCCGCTCATTCAAGGGCCTAGCCCAATTCAGGACGTGGCTGCTGCGCATTGCTTACAACGAGTTCTACAGCGAGCACCGCAGGGCGCATGAGGTCAGGCTTGATGAGACGATGGCTGCGGCAGTGGACAATCGTGCTGACGATGCCCCTTCGCCTGATGCTGCGATTACGGTCGACCAGTTGCTACACACCCTCAACGAGACGGAGCGCGCGGCTGTCACCTTATTTTATATACAAGATTTACCCATCTCGCGCATTGCTTTAATCCTTGATATGCCACAGGGCACAGTCAAGAGCCTACTGCATCGCGCCAAGCAAAAAATGGCTAAACGACTATGAACGATAAGCAACCAATGATTAGTGACGATGCCTTGAAGCAGTTGCTGCAGGACAAGGCGCATGAGAGTGGCGACAACCCGTGGTTCACCCGCCGTGTGCTCAACCGGCTGCCGGCTCGCCGTCCCATCCTGTGGATGGGGCTGGCGGCATATGTCGTGGCGGGGCTCTTGCTGGTGGGCGCATGGGTGTGGATGCTGCATGATGCCAGCACCACCACCGCCTATACCGTGCGCGATGTGCTGCAATATGCCGCGGTTGTTGCGGTCACGGTGCTTTGCATCAAGGAGGCGCCGCGTCGCTACGCTATATTTTGACACCGTACGTATACATACCTACAACGATGACGGGCAGCGGATCCCTCCGCTGCCCGTGACGCCGGTTTACTGTAGCAATAATGAAGTCCGATATTAACTAAACCCAAATGTCATGGTATTGAGATTACAAAACAAAATGTTTTGCGTGACAAAAGTAGCAACTATTTGTCAACTTGCAAAGCGTTAAATCAAACTTCATATTTTTGTAATAGACAGACAGTCAATTTACTCAATATTGTCCTAAATATTTTTGTCAGAAATCACGATAGTTACGGCCAGTACTAA
>CAMHDX010000250.1 GCA_946183895.1 uncultured Porphyromonadaceae bacterium
GGCGTAGCTGCCTGTGGCGCTCTTGAAACCGTGCCAGTGGTCGGGCTCGCCGCTGGAAGCCTTCCAGTCCTCAAAGTCGCCGTTGGGAATCTGGAACGGGTTGTTATCTGACTCAAAACTGACGTTGATTATTTGGCCGATGGCGTTCATCATATCGATATCGATATTCACAGCGAGGACGCTGTTGTCGTAGATGCGCGCGCTCATGCGGATGGGCACTGCACCCAGCATCGGGCCTATCCACGAGCCCTCATAACCCTCGAGGTCGCCCTCGGCGATGTGCACGTTCTCGTAGGCGTAAAGCATAGCCACCTTGCCGCTTGTGGTGGCGGTGAGGCCATCGAGGTTTATCGAGCCCACGGGCATCCCGTCGAGGATGAGGTTGCTCAGCGACAGGTCATAGGCGTCGCCATTCTTGTCAATGGTGATGGTGACACCCTCCTGTGTTGTCGGATCACCGCCATTGATAGTGACCGACAGCGTGCCGGTGTAGGTGGTCGCCATGGTGGCGAGCGCTACTGTGGCCGCTGCAATAAATGTAAATAGTTTCTTCATAAATTAAACTGTTATAAAATGAATAATAAATTTTTTCTCCCGTTAATTCTCGTGAATTCACGTGAATTCTTTTATTTCTAAATTTGGATTATACTTGTTAACTTTTGGAATAATATTTTCTTCAATATCTATTGCATTAAAATTAACAAGATAACCATAAGTTTTACCAGACAATCTCAGATAATTTAATAATTGTTTGATATGAGCCTCACATATTGCCTCAACAGATTTTAATTCAATGATTATCGCGTCTTCAACTAAAATATCAATTCGATAAGCGCTATCAACAACCATATCTTTATATCTGAGTGGCAAGGCAACTTGACGTTGCGCCTTGAGGCCTTTTATCTCCAGTTCATGCATCAGCGCCAACTCGTAAGCAGACTCCAATAACCCCACTCCCAAATAGTTGTGAACTTCGTAGAAGCAACCTTTGACCTTATATGCCAACTCGCTTATTTTCATTATATTTACGAAAATTCACGGGAGACAACACATCAGTGGAGGCGGTAGGTGAGGCCGAGGGAGCCGTAGATGGGGTGCATCGTCTGCTCGATGGTGTGGAACGTGCTCTTGAAGGCGCCGTTCATGCCCAGGTTCACCTCGGCATACACGCCCAGGCGCCGGTGGAAGTACCAGTCGACGCCGGCACCCACGCCCCACTGCAGCCGCCGCAGGTTGCTGCCGAAGTCGTAGTCGCCGCGCTCACCGGGCGCATTTCCCAGCTCCACCTTGATGCCGGTGGGGTCGTCAACACGCAGGTAGCCGTCGTATGCCCAGCCGTCAAAGTAGCGACCGGTGAGGTACGAGCCGTAGACGCCGGCTCGCAGCTTCACCTTGTTGCTCACCTTGAAGGTCGCTTGAATGGGGATGGTGAACATCCACATGGCGGTGCGCGTCACCACGTTGCCGGTAAAGACGCCGGCAAGCGACTCGCCCTCTTTGGTGATCTCCATCTTGTAGTTCTTGACGCGGGCGTCGGTCTTCATGCCCTTGTTCTCAAACTGCAAGCCGGCGCGCAGGCCCCACCGCGACGACAGCCGCTTGGTGGCGCTCACGCCCACCCGCATGTTAGGGGTCAAACTGAACTTGTCGAGATGGCGTATGGTGGCAGGCATGCCCAGCGGGGCGGTGCCGCCAATGTTGTAGCCGATGTGGCCCTCGGTGGTGATGCTGTCGGTAAACCAGTTGCCCGCAGCGGTGCTCATCACCGTTGCCACGCTAATCAATATTGCTAAACCAAGTTTCTTCATGTCATCAATGCGTTTGCATCTCTAACCTTAAAAATACATTAACCTTGTGGCCACGATGAGTTCACTCCTCGTGGGCGGTGATCACCCTCACCTTGTCCACCATCAGCTCGCTGCCCACGGCGCCCTCAAAGGCGGCGCCGTCACGACTGCTGGAGAAGACCACCGTGAGGCTATAGCCACGCTCGGCGAGCAATGCCTCGTCTATCTCCTTGCTGTACTCATACTCCACCTCAAAGTAGGTCCATTCGCTGGTCTCGTGGAGGTCCTTGACGCGCGCTATCGCCACGATTTGGGGGCTGGAGAGCACGTCATCGCCATGAAGCACAAAGGCGTTGCCCTGTGCATCGTGGTTGAGGTAGAGCACGCTATAGATGTCGCCGATGTCCTGTCGGCCGGGCTCTTCCTTAAACTTCTTGTTAGTGAACACCGGGCCGCGCTTGTACTTGTAGTAGCCGGTGTACTTGACCGGGCGGTCGGTGAACGGTTTGCCGAACAGCGTCGCCTTGAGGGTCTCCTTGGTAGCATAGGTGAGGTCAAACTCGCCGATAAACAGGTTGCCGGCGGCAATGGGCAGGTTCATCCTCTTGCCCAACGGACCGGTGTCGCGCGTGGTGAGCTTGACACACGCGCCGTCATAGCCATTAGGCTCGGGCACGGTGACATACTCATCGGGCTTCGCCGAGCCCTTGCTCATGCCGTAGCCCGGGTTGCCGCTCGCCCAGTCGTTGCCCAGCGAGCCGTCGGGCAGCACGTTGTGCCACACGTAGTACTTGCCGGTGGAGTTGAGCTCATAGTGCTCGAAGTCGTACTTGACGGTGTCCTGCACAGTGACCCAGACGTTGCGCAGCGAGATGCTGTAGTCACGGTGCCACTTGCCGTCCTGGCTGGTCACGGTGTAGGTCACGGGGCCGGCGCTGAAGTTCTGCACCGAGCCGCTCGCCGGGGTCACCGTGGCGCCCTCGGTGAGGTTGAAGTGCAACGCCACAGCGCTCACGTCGGCGGCACCGCGCACGTCAATAAAGATTTCGCTATCGGCATAGTTAACACTGCGAGCCGTGTCGGTGAGCTGGAAGAAGAACTTCTCGGGCTCGTCAACACGGATTGCGATGCGCTCAATGTCACACTCGGCATTGAGTGGCTCTTCCTTGAAACAGGAGGTCGTTACGCACATACCCAATGTGCCCGCAACCGCCATAGCAAGGTATTTATTTTTATACTTCATTCTTAAAAAATGATAGCAAATTCTACCTTAAAAAATCAAATTTTTCACAATACGGCGGCAAAGTTACATATTTTTTCTCACATAGCAAAATTTAATTCGCTACGCGAAATTACAGAGGTATT
>CAMHDX010000251.1 GCA_946183895.1 uncultured Porphyromonadaceae bacterium
ACCACGGCTGGCGGCTCGCTGCCTCAAAGAAGCGCTGCAGTGCCATGTCGGTGTATCGGATGCACTTGTGTATCTCCAGCGGACCGCCCTCGAGCGAATCCTTATACTGTTCCGGCACAACAAACGGATGGTGGGACGAGGCGGTGAAGACTGCTGTCATGAACGGCTCGCGCATCTCGCTCATCGTGCGGCAATAGAACTGCAGGAACGGTTCGTCCCAAATCGCCCATGTGCCGTCAAAGTCCGCGTCGCCACGGGTGCGCGGGTCGGCATTGAACTCGTCGCGCCCGTAGTAGGCGTCAAATCCGGTGCTACGGGCGAACGCCTGGAAGCCCATACTCCCGTTTTGCGCCCCGTGGAAGAATGCCGTTTGCCACCCCTCGCGTCCCAGCAAGTCGGCGATGCCGCTCACGTGGTTCATCGACGCCGGTGTGAGGAAGAACGGCTCGACCATCATCGGTATGCTCGACAAGATGCTGGGCATGCCGTCGATGCTCTTGCGACCGTTACAGTAGGTGCGGCTGAACGTGAGCGAGCGCTCGAGCAGCGAGTCGACAAATGGTGTGTAGCCCTGATAGGTGCTGTCCTCTAAGTGCCGGTTATACGCGCCGATGTATTCGCGGCCAAAGCTCTCGACAATCAGGATGACGACATTGCGCTGCTTGAGCTGCACCGAGTCGGCAGGCACGTGAATGGGTGTATACACCTGCTCGAGGGCATCCTCGTCGCTATAGTACTCCGGCACGCGGAACACGTTTTTGCCGATTGTGCGCAGCAGTGCGAAGGGGGTATTCAGCACCAGCGCGGCATCCATGGGGCGTGAAACGTACTGATTGGCGTTGCTCACGGTGATGGGCCGCACTGCGGTGGT
This sequence comes from uncultured Porphyromonadaceae bacterium, assembly GCA_946183895.1. Taxonomy (GTDB): domain Bacteria; phylum Bacteroidota; class Bacteroidia; order Bacteroidales; family Muribaculaceae; genus Sodaliphilus. The sequence goes on from CAMHDX010000251.1 coordinate 872, forward strand.
GAAACCTCCGCGCATGCCGGCAATGCACAATCCGACGGCTACCACCAGCGCTACGGCATTGAGCAGCGCATAACGCAGCGGATTGATGCGATAGGCCGCCAACCGGGGTTGCGCGTACAGCTTCCACATCAGCAACGCGATGACAACGACCGCCAGCACCAGATACCAGTGATGTAGCACCTCTACCCCGATGATAGACAGCAAGTTATCCTCGCGGGCAAATTCGGTGAACACCGTTGTCGTGGTGCGCCGCAGTGTGAACGGAAAGTACACTGCATCGGCGAGGTTGATGACGAGTGCGACAAGGTTTACCACAAACCACAGCCACTTGAGCGCGAGGTGGTAACCGGGGCGCTCCTTGTGCGGAACGGGCAGTAGCATCAAGACGATGTATGCCACGTTGGTGTAGGCTATCGCGCTGGTGTCAAACAGAAACGCGCCACGCAACAACTCGCCCACTCCGCCCGTCATGGCGGGAGCGAGCAAGTCGTCGTTGAGCAGATAGAATATCAGTCTCGCCAACGCGTACAGGACGTATGCCAACGCCACGTTCCACAGCACCGCCAGCAGCGGTGCCGTTTCGCTACGCGCCAGCACACCATTTGACCTGCGGTCAGTCATTGAGCATGCTGATGATTTCGCTTAACGCGTGTTTGTTGCTCAAACCGGTGCTCTGGAAGCGTACCACCTTGTCCATCACACCGTCAAGATAGGGTATCGAGTTGTCGTCGCCACGTTTCTTGTACACCTTGTAGTACTTTGTGCCCTTGAGGCCTTTCTCAAACTCCTTATAGGCCTCGGTGCCGGCGCCATGGTCCTTCCAGCCGTCGCGGTCAAGCTCTGCCATCTGGCGGGTGAGGAACTGCTTGAGGTCCTTGGTGTACGAGCCATAGTTCTTGACTAGGTTCTTCTTCTTGAGGACATCCTTGTTCTCCATGTCGTCAAAGTTCTTGAGGGCCTCATCTACTTTCGACTTGCTGTAGGGCACGGTCAGCACCACGCCGATGCGCTCATCAAACAGTTTGTTGTCATGAACCGCCACGGTCGACTTGCGCGTTGAGTTCAGCTGCTTGATTTCGCTCTCGATTTGTTTCTTTTGCTTCTCGAGGTCCTTGATGGCATCCTTGTGCTCCTTGATTTGCTTCTCCAAATCCTTGAGTGCATCCTCGCGCTCCTTGATGGCACTCTCGCTGCCGGCGATGTCGCCGGCCAACTGCCCTATCGTGCGGCCCTGCGCCAGCGCGTCGCTTGCGCCGAATGCGGTGGCTGCCACCACCATCGCAACAATCAAAAGTTTAATGTTTTTCATTGCTTAAATTTTATAATTTAGAGTTGAATGTATTTATGTTCGACTGGACCGTGCCACCACACGACCGCCTACCACCTCGTAGTTGCGGTCAAACTCCTCGCGGGTGCGCTTCCAGCGGTTGTGGCTCCATAGCCAGTATTGCGGCGCGCGCCTGATGGTCTGCTCCAGCAGGGCGAAGTAGCGGTCGGTGACATAGTGGTCCGACACCTGCGATGCGTCGAGGGTGATAGGCACCAGGCGAGCCTTGTAATAGCCGCGCTCGACACGCGTCACGTCAACGTAGAACACCGCCTGGTGCATCTTGCGGGCAATGCGCTCCACGCCGGTGAACACGGGCGTTTCTTGATTCAAGAATGTGAGCCAATAGTGGATGTTGGTCCACAGTGGCACCTGGTCGCTGATGTAACCCAGCACCGTGGGGCGGCCGGCGCGCTCATGCTCGGTGAGCCAGCGCAGCGTGCCGCGCATCGACACGCTCTTGCTGCCCATGCGGTTCCTGAAGGTCAGGAATAACCGGTCCATCGCCTCGTTTTCAAGCGGATGATAGATGTGGCCATAACCGGCATCCTCACGCGTGAACACGCGCCTGATTGACGTCACCATCTCCCAGTTGCCGTAGTGGCCCAGCATCAACGCTATCGAGCGCCCCTGGTGCACCAACTCGTCAAGCGCCTCGGCATCCTCAAAGGTCATGCGCCGCGCAATCTCCTCGCGTGACATCGTGGCAAACTTGATGGTCTCGGCAATGTAGTCACAAAAGAACGCGTAGAACTCGTGCCGCAACTGGCGGCGCTCGTCATCGCTCTTGTCGGGAAAGGCATTGCGCAGGTTCTTGTCAATCACCGCCTTGCGGTAGCCTATGACATATGCTAGCAGCACGTAGAGCGCCCTGCCGCACGCGTAGAGCACGCCCAGCGGCAGCAACGACCACGTGTACCACACGACATACAGAAACCGGTACACAATATT
>CAMHDX010000252.1 GCA_946183895.1 uncultured Porphyromonadaceae bacterium
ACCATCGCCGTGTCGCTATTCCACACGAACTCGACGCGCAGTGGCAGCACCTTGTTGCCCGGCTTGACGGCAGTGATGGTGACAGGCACATATTGCCGGCCCTGGCGCAGGTGCTCGGTGTGGTTGTCGTACCATAGCATCGTCATGATGAACAGTCGCTGTCCGCGCAGCTTGTTGTCCGCCCCGTCAACGATGTCGCGGTCAATGAGCATCGGCACGCGATATCGCGGTGAGAGTTGGTCCAGGTTATGACCGGTGGGGATGGTGAAGGTGTGTTGCCCGTCACTAAAGTTGAGGTTGACATGCTTCGCGTTGCCCAAGCCGTCGCCCAGGTCATAGCCGGTGTAGGTGAGAACCCTGTTGGTCAGGTCAAGCGTGTCGGCCATGGTGCCGGAAAAGAGCCGTTGCACCTGATTGTCGGTGACAATAAACTGCTTGGTGCCGGCTTGCCACGTGGCGACCGAGTCGGTGAGCGGGACAATGGGCCGCGTCTGGTCGTGCGGCATATCGCGCGTCACCTTCTCGACCTCTGCCGAGGTGATGGTGGGAGTGCTCTCAATGCCGGTGAAGCAACCTTGCAGCAGCAACGAGACGATTAGTCCAACTATATAAGTGATTTGTCTCATGGCGCGGTGGTTGTGGTGGTTGTGGTTGAATCGGCAGGTTCAACGGGGTTAGGTTGAGCCTCCTCCTGCTTGGACTTGCGGCTTCCCTTGAAAAGTTGACGCAGGTTGTCAAAGTCGTGCTTCCACACGATGCCGACACCCTGGGTCGTGAGCGCGTTGCGCAGGTAGTAGTTCTGGTCATTAAACCGGTTGTAAGCCTTCAAGCGCAAAGTGCCTCGCGAGTTGAGCAGGTACTCAATGTCAAAGTCGCCGATGAAGTTGCTGTTGCGCGTGTTATAGGTGTTGTCGCGATAGCCGAAGTTGCCGTTGAACAGCAGGCGGTTGTTGAGCAACTGGCTTGACAGCGCCAATTCCACCTCAACATCGCTGAAGTCGCCTTTGGCGCTGCGGAAGTTAGGCGAAATGGTCCAATTCTCGCTCATCTTGCCCAGCATGCTCGACAGTTGTGACGAGATGGTGCTCGATGCGACATTGGTGAACTCATTGTTGTTGCGTGTCGCGTCAACATAGTCGGGTGTGTAGAACCTGTTGATGGCGAGCAAATAAATGATTTGCTGGTTCATCATCTCCTCGGTGCTGACAATGCTGTGCACCTTGCGCACGGCATCACTGTTGAGCGTGGGGAACTCGAGGTCAAAGTCAATGTCGGGTTGCGACATCAGTCCCTTGGCGATGAGAACGGCGTGCACCGGCACATTGGTGCGCTGCAAATCGACATCGGTGCTGAAGCTCTCGTCAAGGTCGCGCAGGTTGGCATTGGTGGCATACACTGCCTGGAGGTCAATTGCCGCGGCATAGGGGTCGCCGCGGAATGTGATGCTACTGCCGTCGCGGATAATGAAGTCCTTGATGATGATGTCCTGCAGGGTGAAGTTGTAGTGACCGCGTTCAAGCGTGTATTTACCGTAGATCTCCATCTCGTCGTTGCTGTTGTAAGTCAGTCGCATGTTGCCCGAGCCGGTGGCTTTGATCTGGTCGCCGCTGGTCTGGTCCATCACGATTCGGAGCGCGACATCAGGCGTGATGTCGCCTTGCAGGTCAATGTTGAATGCGGTGGGCTTGACAACGTTTTGGGTCTGGGCACGTGCCAGGTGCTTGCGCACCGCCTCGGGCAAGGTGTCGGTGGGTTGTGCGGCAACAGGTAGGCCCTGTGGGTATCGTTTGCTGCGGTAGGTGATAAACTTGTACTCGGTAGCAGTGGCGGCATCGCTCAGGACGAATGTGAATTTGCTGCCCGGCGCCGTTTCCATGTTCACCTTCACGTCAACAATGCCCGGACTGCCGGTAACAAAGGCACTGCCGTTGCCGTACACCTCGCCATACCACACGTTGTTGAAGCGCTCGTTGGTATCGTAGCATAGTAACCCGCGCGCCTGAGTGACGCCGAAGTTGAACACCGGCTCATGAAAGTTGTCATGCTTGAGCCAGCCGTCAAGGCGCGCCGTGTTGCCGTTGCGGTCAAATATCGTGATGTCGCCAAACTCGATGAGGCCCGGCTCGATGTGAATCTTCTCATTGCGACAAGCGTAACGCACGTTAGTGAACGCGAGCAGGAAGTTGAGCGTGTCAGCCACCACATCGCCCTTGAGGTTGATGTCCTTGAATGTGCCGTAAAGCGTAGCCTTGCCCGAGGCGGCGCCCTGTATGTCGCCCGCAAATGCCGCCATGAACGGTTTCATGAACGCCAGGTTGGCACGTTGCGCTTCAAAGTCGAGCGCGAGCGAGTCGCGGGTGACGTAGATGGCGCCATCAACAATGCTTTTCAATCCATTGTCCTGGAGGATATCGGCGCGTAAAGCCACCGCCTTCTCATCGGTCAACCATCGGCTGGTGATGTCGGCGTCGCCCATCAGCGCATCGTTGTAGGTCAGGTTATTGACATGTAATCCCGGCGTATAGATTTGCGGAGCACCGTTCAGCAGGTCGCTGGCATAGAAATGGCCAGTGGCTTGACCGCCAAAGTCCACATTGTTGATGTTCAAGGTCTCGAACACATAGTCCAGGCTGATATCCTTCAGGTCAAGCTCCAGCACATCTTCGGGCTGGCGCGAGACCTTGCCGTTGATGTGGACATATTGTTTGCCGTTGCTGCCTCGCAAGTTGTCAACCGCTACAGTGCCACCGGCGATGCGGACGACCGACGGGTCGATGTTCCAGACGGTGTCGTTGAATGTGACGTGCGATGGCTCGATGTTGACGGTGTAGTCCATCTGCCGGTTTTCATCACGCCGGAGCGTCGCCTGCAAGTTGAGTTCTCCGCTATAGTCCTGTGCGCGCTTCATCTTCCATCGCAGCGCGCTCTTCACGATTCCGTCTTTGACCAGAGCGTTAAGCGAGATGGGAATTTTGCCCTGCTTGTGCGGAAAGATGGTTGAAAATGAGAGGGTGTTGTCTCTATCATCAGCGATGTCTCCATGAGCGCTCAGCGAGGTTTGCTCAATAATCTTGTTGCCTTGGAGCAGATAGGGCGCGGCAAGGTTGACGTTGTATTTGTCACCATCAATAACTGCGTTCACGGTAAT
>CAMHDX010000253.1 GCA_946183895.1 uncultured Porphyromonadaceae bacterium
TTGTTGATATCTTGTTCTCTTCTTTGCAGAATTGAAACTTAGCCGTCTCGCGGCGTTGCCGCGGCCGACCATCGTTGTTGTTGTTGACCTCTCGACTGCTGTCGCGGGCGAGATTGTGTCACACCTCAACGTCCATGAGCATCAACACCTTGAGCGTCTTCCCGACACAAGGACTTGTTGCTGACTTACTGTTTATCGTTGCTGGAATCTATTTGTTGACGGGAGCACGAATCTCTTACTTTCCGTGTCTCCTTGTACTGTCAATAATTTGACTCTCTTGAAGCATCATTTCAATGAACTCTTGCGCGCAAAATCTAGCCGACCTCCTCAGCGGGAGGCCGTTCCCGTTTTGCGAGTGCAAAGGTACAACCATTTTTGAAACTGACAAAATTTTTCGCGTTTTTTTCGCAAAAAAATTCGTTTTTTTTGATTGCGGGTGGGGGACACATTATATATAGACAATGCATGCTGCATTGTGGGGAATGCACGCAGGGACGGCACGGGCAGCGGCGGTGCCGCTGCATGGATAAACACAGCCGCCGCGGGCGGCTAATGGTTATTGGCGGGGGGCGCACAAAGCGATGCGTGCGGTTGACGGGGGGATGCGGTCGACGTGGGGTTAGTCGACGAGGTGGCCCATGGAGTAGACGTCTTGGAGGTCCAGCTCGGGGGTAAGGAGCATGAGGTCGGCGTCCTTGCCTCGTTGGATGGAGCCTTTGCGGTCGTAGATGCCCATGATGCGCGCCGGGGTTTCGCTCGCCATGCGGATCGCGTCTGCCAGCGGTACGTCCGCCTTTTCGACCATGGTGCGGATGAGGCGATCCATGGTGGCGATGCTGCCCGCCAATGCGCTACGGTCAGAGAGTTTGCACACTCCGTCCTCAATGATTACGCGCGGGTCGAAGGCCCTGTTGCTGTTGCTGCACGACACCGCCAGGGCGTCGGTGACGAGGGCAGTGCGTTCCACGCCCTTCATGAGGTAGACCAGCTTGAGTATAGTGGGCGGCACATGGATGCCGTCGCAGATAATCTCCACGGTCATATCGCGCAACAGGTAGACACTCTCGACGGTGCCCGCATGCTTGTATTCACGCACATTGTGGAAGCCCGGCATTCCATTATAGAAGTGTGTTGCGTGGGTGTAGCCCACGTCGTAGGCAGCCTTGACATCGGGATACTCGGCGGCTGTGTGACCGATAGCCGCCACGATGCCCTTCTCGGTGATATATCGTCCCATGCCGATGGCTCCCGGCAGCTCCGGTGCGACGTCCCAGCGTCGGATGCAGTCGTAGTCCTCGACCATGTGTCGATACTCCTTTGGGTCCGGCACGCGTATGATAGTCGGGTCCTGCGCGCCAGCCTTACGCGGATTGAAGTATGGACCCTCGAGGTGGAGTCCCATGATAGTTGAATCCGGGTCCTCGTTCATCACCTGTTGGCACGCTTGGCACGCCGCCTCCATCATGGGCAGAGTTGAGCTTGACAGTGTGGCAAAGATGGCCGTAGTGCCATGCTTGAGGTGTGCGCGAGCTGCAGTCTTGAACGCATGCTCTGTGCCCTCCATGAAGTCGCATCCGCCGCCGCCGTGGCAGTGCAGTTCCACACCACCCGGCACCACGTAGCATCCGCCGGCATCGACTGTATTGTCCACACCGGCAACCAGGTGGCAACTCTTAGTCACCTCGGCGATGCGCTTGTCATCAATAATCACCGAGCCCCCCTTAATCCAGCCTTGCGGCGTAAGGATTGTCGCGTTGTAAATCTGCGTAGTCATAGTAGAAAACCTTAGACAATACAAATGTAATATGAATTCTGGAAATAGCGCATTGTGTTAAACATATTTTTAGAATTATTTACAACTTTTTAGAAAATAATGTATTGTCAATGATGGTCCAGTTGGGCGCGCCAGGCTATCTAGACGGGCTATATTATCTAGATTATCTAGAGGGGCTAGACGAAGAGACTTGTTTTTGAGCTTCAGGAAGATGAGTTCAAGTACCACTGGACAGTGGCGGCGTGTGGGAGGGGGTCGACGCGGACGGGTGGGATGGCAAGCGTGGGGGCGGCTACGCCCTGAGCCGCTGCGGCGGGGACCATCTCGACGCGCGCCTGCTGCCAACAGCCGGTGTTGATCAAGTGACGTAGCACCGTTGCGCCGCCCTCGACCATCACGCTGATGCAGCCACGATTGGCGAACAGCCAGCTCAGCCACTCGCGCGGGTCGTCAAGATTCACTTTGACCCAGGTCACAACGCCCTCCTCGCGGTCTAGCGCAGTGTTAAACACCACAGTGGGCAAGCCATCGTTGAGCACGCGGCAGGACGCTGGCAGCGACACCGGCGACGATGCCAGCACCACGCGCAGGGGCTGGCGGCGACACTCGGCGAAGCGGACTGTGAGCGACGGGTCATCGACACGCACCGTGCCGGCGCCCACCACGATCGCGTCAACCGCCGCTCGCTCGCGATGCATCAGTATGGTCGACTGCGGCGAGCTCAGCAGCAGGCGCCCCATGCCCGGAGGCAGAGCCATGACGCCACCCGCAGTCTGCGCCCACTTGAGCAGTACCCACGGCATGCCGTGAGTGTGAGCGTAGAAGAAACGGCTGTTCAGCCGTTCACACTGCTCTCGCAGTACGCCAACATCGACGGCTATGCCCGCCTCGCGCAGCATAGCGATGCCGCGTCCTGCCACCTTGGGGTTGGGGTCGACGGTGCCCACCACCACCCTACCGAAGCCGCAGCGCACCAGCAGCTCGGCGCACGGTGGCGTTTTGCCATAGTGTGAGCACGGCTCGAGTGACACGTAGATAGTAGCGCCCCTCAGGCCGGCGCGGTCGTTGACCGCGTTGACCGCGTTGACCTCGGCATGCGGACCGCCATAGCGGCGGTGCCAGCCTTCGCCCAGGATGCGACCGTCGGGTGTGGTAATCACCGCGCCCACCATCGGGTTGGGCGAGACAAAGCCGCGTCCGTAGCGCGCCAGCTGCAAAGCGCGTGCCATCATCTGAGAGTCAAAATCAGGATTCATGACGCAAAGATAGTAAAAACAATGGATAATGCATTGTGGAGAAGGGAGAATTAACAATGCATGCTGCATTGTGGAGAAGGGGACGGGTGACGTGGGCAGCGGCGGTGCCGCTGCAAGG
>CAMHDX010000254.1 GCA_946183895.1 uncultured Porphyromonadaceae bacterium
TCCTGAGCCACAGCCGCATCTATGAGGACGAGGCTCGCAGCGAGCAGCGCAAGGCCAAGCGTCAGCAACCCGGTCGCAAGGCCGAGGCTGAGCAGCCCGCCACCACTCCCATTGAGCGCACCACCCTCGGTGACATCACCGAGTTGGCGGCACTCAAGGAGCGCCTCGAGAAGGGCGAGTAATCCCCCTCGGGTTCTACACTAAGTGTTAACGCACGGCGACATCCAGTGACGGATGCCGCCGTGTTGTCATTGCAGAGCACACACCCTGCAAATATGATTAACCACCGGCCGTGCCTATCGGTATATGTGTTTGCGGGAATCAATGAATTTTAACTTTTTTTTAGAAAACGTTTGCCGGTTTTATAAAAAAAACGTAAATTTGCAAATCGATAAGAAAATATAGTTTTATTTTTAACCTCTAATAAAAATGTTATGAAACGGATTTTATTTTTACTGTGTAGTGTACTGTTCTACACCGGAGTTTGTATGGCTGACGCATCTTACCTATATACACCATTGGTGCGCGAAGGCGTTGTATGGGTTCACTTGTACAATGACATTGACGAGATGTCCACCGATAATAACTATACGTCCTATAAGCTGCAGTTCTCAGGCACCGAAACGATTGATGACATTGAATACCACAAGTTGTATCGCTATACCAATAGCATTAATCTTGATGATGCACCGGTTGCTTATATGCGCGAGGACGAGGACAAGGTTGTGTATTGCCGCCTCACTACGGGACAACCTGAACAAATTCTTTATGACTTCGGGAACCCTGCCGATTTTTATCCTAATCGCTACACTCGCTGGCACGGATTAACGATAGCAGATGTTTCAACTGTTGAGTACGGCGGCGCTACGCACAACTGTTACTCATTCAATGTGTTAACTGAAACCAACCTCATTGAGGGCATTGGATTTGACTATGGTGATGCGAATTTATACGCACCTATTATGGAAGATGTCCCGGACTGCATTTGTCCGTACACTATCGGGCTGATTGAGTTACAGGATGTTGACGGCAACACGATATATAAAACGAAACACTACAGCAAATTCATCTCGCTATTGAGCGGAATCACTGACCTTAAGGCAGATTCCACAAAAGATAGTTACTATTATGACCTGCAAGGTCGGCCGGTCATCAGACCCGAGCAAGGCACGTTGTACATTCACGGCGGTAAAGTAATCAGATACTTCCGCCCGAGTGAATAAACGAGCCACACGAGCGCCGCAGAGCCGATGCATCGGCTTTGCGGCGCTAACTATATAGTGCCCCCCCCATCGCCAATGGCGGCACTCGCCACCACCCCAAAGTCGCCATCATCATTCCACACGAAAAAACGTGGAGATTTGTTGCAACAATGGTTTTTTATCGGTAAATTTGCACAAAAGTTTCCTAAAATTCATCATGAGTACTGACATCAATTCATATCGCCTTACCGACCTTGAGGAACCACCTCTTGAAATGTTATCACAAATCATGCGCGAGGCGGCACAAGACGCGGCGGCACAATATCAAGAAAGCCTCACCGCCTTCTTTGCTATCATCAGCGCTCAAACAAGCGAAATCCATGGCCACACAAGCAAAAAATAATCATCGTCCTGTACTCATCGTCATCGCCGGACCCAACGGGTCTGGAAAGACGACCATCACCGGACGCATTTTAAAGCATGAATGGCTTGAAAACGCCATCTACATTAACCCTGACCAAATAGCGAAAGACATGTTCGGCGATTGGAATGACAAAGATTATAAGTCGCTATCAACGTTCAATTGTTAATTGCCGACTCTTGTGTGACATTGTGGATCGTGCCTACTTGTACGACAATTCAATTGACAATCAAGAGGCAACGCTAGTCTGTCGCTTTGTTAATGGTACGTTACACAAACAATATGTGCAGGAGCTACCACGCTGGGTTGCGTCAATGCACATCAAGTAATCTTGGCGCTAATTGCGTTGTTCTACAACAAAAATAAATACTGTGCAAGTGTTGCAACAATGGTTTTTTATCGGTAAATTTGCACAAAATTGCGAGAGGGCATCACGCCCTCCCACACTATTATTATTGTAATTATTTACTAATCAACTTAATAACTACTTTAACAAACCAATTCACTATGTGGTTAATTAATTCCTCAGTGGGTCGCAAGGTGGTGATGAGCGTCACCGGCTTGTTTTTGATCCTATTCCTGACGTTCCATGCGCTGATGAATGCTGTGGCATTGTTCAGTTTTGACGCTTACGAGGCCATCTGTGAGTTCCTTGGTGCAAATTGGTACGCGTTGGTTGGCACGGCAGTGCTCGCCGGCGGCTTTGTGCTGCACATCTGCTTCGCATTTTGGCTGACGTTCCAGAATCGCGCCGCACGTGGCAACGACCGCTACGAGGTGACATCACGCCCCGCAAGCGTGGAATGGGCTTCACAAAACATGCTGGTGCTCGGCATCATTGTCGCTTGCTTCCTCGTGTTGCACCTCTTCCACTTCTGGGCCAAGATGCAGTTGCCCGAGATCATGGGCGACCTGCCGGCTACCGGCGAGGCTGCTCTTGCCGCCACTTTCTCGCAGTTGTGGGTCCTTCCCGTCTACTTGATTGGCTTCTGCGCCATCTGGTTCCACATCACTCACGGTTTTTGGAGCGCGTTCCAGTCACTTGGCACCAACAATGACAAGTGGATAGGCCGCTTCAAGTGCATCGGCTGGTGGTGGGCAACCATCGTTATGGGTCTGTTCGCCGTTGAGGCATGCTACTTCACATGGTTCTTCGCACTATGATCTTCAATCTGTTAAACCGCAATTTTGATTAATACAATGGAAGAAACTAAATTGAACAGTGCCGCTCAGCCCGTGATTGACTCTCGCATTCCAGAGGGTCCCGTAGCCGAGAAGTGGACTAACTATAAGGCTCACCAGAAGTTGGTCAATCCCGCCAACAAGCGCCGCTTGGACATCATCGTTGTCGGCACCGGCCTTGCCGGCGCGTCGGCAGCCGCCACGCTGGGTGAGATGGGCTTCAACGTGCTCAACTTCTGCATCCAGGATTCACCGCGCCGCGCCCACTCAATCGCCGCGCAGGGCGGTATCAACGCTGCCAAGAACTACCAGAACGACGGTGACTCGGTTTACCGCTT
>CAMHDX010000255.1 GCA_946183895.1 uncultured Porphyromonadaceae bacterium
GCTGCTATAGGTCTGCACGCCGTTGAGGTAGGTGCGGATGTTAAACATTGACAAAGCACTCAGGCTCAGACCCGTTGAGCGCATCTCGACCACAAAGCCGATGCGATGACGTGCCGGCGATGACGAGGCATTGTTGATATAGGCATCGGTGCGGTGCACACCCACGATGCCCATGTTGTCGGCAAGCTTCAGACCACCGCGATAGGTGGCGAAGTCGCCAGTCTGCGGATTGAGGATGTTCTCGGCACCGACAAACACACTGTTGACCGCCAAGAGCGTGCCGCCATCACTGTCGGTGATATTCTCGGAGTTGGAGAGCGCATAGGTGGGAGCGCCTGTCACACCGCTATTGTAGATGGGGCTGTCGCATGCCGCCTCACTGCCCGCGAGACCGCGCGTAATCTTGGTCTCGGCAAAGCACACACCATCGTCAACACTGGTGGCGCGCACGATGTACTCGCCATTGGCGGTCATGCCCGTCAGGTAGCCGTAGCTGTCCACCACGGCACTCGCGGCACTGGGCTGGCTCGTGATGCTCCAGGTGACATCGGCACTACCCTCGTTCACCAGTTGATAACCGGTCTCGGTGTCACAAATCGAGGCATCGGCGCTCAAGCGGATGTCGCACTCATGTGACGCCTGAGCGGGGTCGCACACAAAGGCATAGTGCACGTCAATGCCGCCCAGGTCCAACTTGAGGCCCGTGGGGAACGAGATGCGTGCCGTCGAGAAGTCCTCGGCAGCCGTGATTGTCACCATGCTACTGCCTCCGTTAATCAAGGTCAAGCCCAACACGGTCGCGTCAAGCAACTGGTCCTGCACCTTGGTTTCTTCCCAATCCCAGTAGGTATTGCCAAACACGTCGGTCTTCTCAACCCACTCGCCCTTATACAAGATGATACGCACGCCATCACCACCCACGGGCAACTTCAGCAGGCTACGGGTCGTATAGTTAAAGCCTACAATCGAGCCCGCCTTGAATGGCTGACTCTGGTCGGCATCCATGCGGTCGATCTTGGCGCCCACCGTGGCGGTCACGCCCGAGCCGATGGCCGCCACTCCCCATGCAGCGCCATTGCTGAGGTTGTTGTCAATCAGGTCATCGCCTCCCAGGTCCACAGCGCTCTGGTAGAGCGTGAACGGCTTGCGCGAGTGCGATGTGGCGTAAGTTGCCATCTCGTCGTAGGTCAACGTGTGCTCGCGCTGCTTGCCCACAAAGGCATAACGGATCTTGGTTGCCGTGGTCAATGTGGCATCAACACCACCCGCCGGCATCAATGCGATTTCGTCAAACTCGCCCGGGGCGGTAGCACTCAACTCCAACGCGGCCTCCTTGCTGCCCGGAATCGTAATCAGCGACAAGCCCAGCACCGACACGTCTTGACCGGTACTCACGCCCACCGTGCCCACCAGCGAGCCCTCGAGGTAGAACGCGATAGAGAATGCCTTGATAACATTGAGCGACAGCAGGTTGCCGTCAGCAGCCTGCAGCATGAAGCCCGCCTGGGTGCCGGCGGCATAGTGATTGTCCATGTCGCGCACGCTCACGATGGGGTTCACCGCCACGGTGGCGTCAACGACCTTGACAAACGACGCATAGTTGGTCAGGTCCTCGTCGGTCAGGTTGCTCATCGCGGCATTGCCCGAGCCCACTCCGACCACATTAATTAATTTGTTAACTACACAATGGCGACCCGTCAACGCTCGACGTTCGCTCAGGTAGGTGTCTTGTTGTGTCTTGTCGGTATCCTGCCACACGATTTTGGCATTCACCGGTAACATTGTCGCCATCAGCAACATCAGCGTTGCAATGGCAACTTTACTGGGAATAAAACTACGCATATTTTAGTTATTAAAATTGTGATTTCGCTACCACAATATCAGGATTGCCACCCGCCCCAAATCGCGTATAGACCGGCGCGAGCGAGCAAAAGCGACACGAAATTATGGTAAACTCTTCACCTGCGCAACCTGTTTTAAATTATTTAAGCACAATTTTACCCAATCCGGTAAGACTATTATAACTATTTAACAAATAGTACATTAGCATTACGTTAGTGTTACTATTATAATTAGTAGTGACGTGTTGGGGTGTGTTCACACCAGTGTGATGCTCACCCCGGGCTATTTTCCTGACCTCAGTCAAGATGAGATCATACAGGTTCGGCGAGTCGTCCCTAACGGGACTACCGCCGAGCACTCGACGGCGAGGGCGGCACTTTCTTAATGTTGAATTCTAAATAATGGTAGTTTGGGTTGACAAATTGATAAAATGGCATTGCGGGCGGATTGGTGGCGGTGTTAACTTTGCAGTGCGAATTGATAGAACGCTGGTTTAATAATAATGAGATGGAAGAGAATTTGTTTTATGACTTGAGTGAGGGTGAGATGCTCGCCTTGTGGAAGCGGGTTCACCGGTTGGAGGACCTGCGCCGCGAATGTGTGATTGAGCGCGTTGACGGCATCAACCTGGACGCGTACCTGACCGAGCGGATGCGTCAGTGGTACTCGCAGCTGCTGCTGACGGCGCCGGTGGAGTGGTTGCCGGTGGAGGACCTGCGCGAGGAGGTGACGCTGAGCGTGGAGAGCGCTGGCGGATATGTGGTGGCGAAGTTGCCGTCGCGGTGCGTGCGGGTGCTGGAGGTGCGGCTGAGCGGCTGGCGCACCGGCGTGTGCCGGATGTCGCCGCCCGAGAGCGAGGCGGCGCTGCGCCAGCGGACGCCGTGGCTGCGCGCCGGCGTGGCCGACCCCGTGGTGGTGGACCACGGCGACCACTTGTTGCTGTACGGCATTGGCGAGGGCGAGCCGTCCCTGGCGAGCGCGCGTTGCGTGGCGGTGCCCGCCGGCGGTCGCTATCGCTTTGCCGCGGCGGCGCTTAGTGGCAATTCTTAATGCAGAATTCTTAATTCACAATAGAATCCTACAGGATTCAGGTTCAATATTAACCACAGTAAACTAACAACAAAAATCAAATTATTATGGAAGACACTAACAAACTTCAAGAGGGCGTGATGGAGGTGACTCCGCCCCCGTTCAGTGAGCGCGTCGTAGGCGTTGAGGCGGTTGCCGAGGCACCCGCTCTGGTAGACGAGATTCGTCAAGCCGTGACCGAGGCAGTCACCGAAGCCTATAAC
>CAMHDX010000256.1 GCA_946183895.1 uncultured Porphyromonadaceae bacterium
ATTTTTATTGCCGAGGTGCCGCCTAATTTATCCAAAATTAGTGCAAACCGAGCGCAATACAAAATAAACTTGTTTATTTTTGTTATGGTGGCGCTACCTAATTTCACATTTTCTACTCGACAGTGCGAGTAAGCGAGCGAAAGAACGGCTGCCGGACGCCTTGAGTGCCCAACAGCCGTTCGTTTGCTTATTAATCGGCTATTGTGGTGACGTTAGTCATCACATCATGCCGCCCATGCCGCCCATGCCGGGAGCACCGGCAGGTGCCGCTGGAGCCTCTTCCTTCTTCTCGGCGATGACACACTCGGTGGTGAGGAACATGCCGGCGATTGATGCTGCGTTCTCAAGAGCCACACGTGCCACCTTGGCGGGGTCGATGACGCCGGTCTCGAACAGGTTCTCGAACTTGTCGGTGCGGGCATTGTAACCGAAGTCGCCCTTGCCCTCCTTGACCTTGTTCACAATCACTGCACCCTCCAGGCCTGCGTTGTCAACGATTTGACGCAGCGGCTCCTCGATGGCGCGGCGGATGATGTGGATACCGGTCAGCTCGTCGTCGTTGTCAGCCTTGAGGCCATCCAGAGCCTCGATGCAGCGGATGTAGGCGACACCGCCACCGGGCACGATGCCCTCGGCAACAGCGGCGCGGGTTGCGCTCAACGCGTCGTCAACGCGGTCCTTCTTCTCCTTCATCTCAACCTCGCTGGGAGCACCCACGTACAACACTGCCACGCCACCCGAGAGCTTGGCAAGACGCTCTTGCAGTTTCTCCTTGTCGTAGGTCGACTTGGTGACCTCAATCTGTGCGCGGATTTGGGCAACGCGGTCGGCAATCTGAGCCTTGTCGCCGGCACCGTTAACGATGGTGGTGTTCTCCTTGTTGACAGTGATCTTCTCAGCGGTGCCGAGCATGTCGATGGTCGCGCCCTCGAGGGTGAGACCCTTCTCCTCGCTGATGACAACGCCACCGGTGAGGATTGCGATGTCCTCAAGCATGTCCTTGCGGCGGTCGCCAAAGCCCGGAGCCTTGACAGCGCACACCTCGAGCGAGCCGCGCAGGCGGTTCACAACGAGCGATGCCAACGCCTCGCCGTCAACGTCCTCGGCGATAATCAACATGGGGCGATGCTCCTGCAGGGCTGCCTGCAGCAAAGGCAGGATGTCCTTCAAGCCGCTGATCTTCTTGTCAAACAACAGGATGTAGGGACGCTCCATCTCGCACTCCATCTTCTCACCATTGGTGACAAAGTACGGCGAGATGTAGCCGCGGTCAAATTGCATACCCTCAACCACCTCAACATGGGTGTCGGTGCCCTTGGCCTCCTCAACGGTGATCACACCGTCGCGTTTGACCTTCTCCATCGCGGTCGCGATGAGCTCACCGATTTCGCCATCGTTGTTGGCGCTCACGCGAGCCACGTTCTCAATCTTGCGCAGGTCGTCGCCCACCTCTTGGGCTTGGGCGCGGATTGCGTCAACCACGGCACGCACGGCCTTGTCGATGCCGCGCTTGAGATCCATGGGATTGGCGCCGGCTGCCACGTTCTTCAGACCCTCGTTGATGATGCTCTGAGCCAGAACGGTCGCGGTGGTCGTGCCATCGCCGGCATCGTCGTTGGTCTTGCTAGCGACTTCCTTGACAAGCTGTGCGCCGATGTTCTGGAACTCGTCCTCGAGTTCCACCTCGCGTGCCACGCTCACACCATCCTTGGTGATGAGCGGCGCGCCGTACTTCTTGTCCAAAATCACATTGCGACCTTTGGGACCCAGGGTCACCTTGACGGCATTGCTCAGCTGGTCAACGCCTTTCTTCAACTCTTCGCGAGCCTTGATGTCAAATTTGATTATCTTAGCCATTTTATCTTGATCTTTTAAATATTAAACAATATAGTCAACGACACCGCCGCTATTATTCCTCAACGATAGCGAGGATATCGCTCTGGCGCATCATCAGCACCTTGTCGCCGCCAATCTCAATCTCAGTGCCGGCATACTTGCCGTAGAGCACGGTGTCACCGGCCTTGACTTGCATTTGCTCGTCCTTGGTGCCGGGACCAACTGCCTTAACTACGCCCTTGAGAGGTTTCTCTTTAGCACTGTCGGGGATGATGATGCCACCGACCACTTCTTCTGCTTTAGCGGGTTCCACCAGTACGCGGTCGCCCAATGGTTTGATTGTCATGATTGTTTTTGTATGATAATAAAGTTAATAATTTCAATAGTTGTGCGTTATTTGGCACGCACGCTACCCTCTATGCACCTAGTGTGCCACTGCCCGATGTGTGACAAAACGTCATACACAACAATGACAGTAACTGACATTGCTGTCAGCCACTGTCACTATTTGGTATCTCACCACGCATGTGCTACCGGTAGGTGCGCAAGGGCGGGTCGAACGCGTGCGGGTAGTAGTCAATGGTCATCTGCTCGTCGCTGTGCTTGATCACAACCATCACATCAAACTGGATGTCAACATCCAGTTGGTAGTGATGGACATAGCCGTTGGCGGCATTGACCAGGTTGCGAATCTTCTTGGGGGTGATGGACAACAGCACGTCAAAGTTGTCGTTAGCCTTGCGGGTCTTCACTTCGACAATGTGGAGCACCCGTGCTCCTGGCTCGTATGCCACGATGTCAACCTCAAGATGGTTAAGCCTCCAGTTCACATCGCGCACCACGTATCCCTTGCCCACCAGAAACTCGTAGGCGAGGCGTTCGCCGTCCCTACCCAGTTGGTTGTGTAGCGCCATGGTCTCACATCATGTCGACACTGCGCTGCACAAAGCGGTTGAGGGCCTCGCCCTTGAGCAGTCCGCTTGACAGCAGCGCGATGTCAATGAGTTGGTGCACGCGATCCTGACCGGCGGCGTAGGCGGCAATCTGCTTTTGCCGCTTGTCGCGCAGCTCGGTGAGCTTCTTCTCGGCGTCGGCGAGCTCTTGCTTGCGCTCCTCGGGCACCTCGTTGCCGTCCTTGTTGAGGTCGCGCAGGGCATTGACCACATTCTGGGTAGCGTTGATGTCGTCGTTGATGGGTTGCAGTTGAGCCGTCAGTGCCGCTTGGGCATCGGCAAGAATCGACTTGACCAGGCGGTGGTCAACGTTCAAGGTCAGGTTGTAGTAGTCAGGCATCT
>CAMHDX010000257.1 GCA_946183895.1 uncultured Porphyromonadaceae bacterium
CTGATGCCAACAACTGGAAAGCCTAACAACTGTCTTTATGGCTACGTTCAAAATATATAAACTACACTTCACTGCACCGCTACACATTGGTGACAAGCGTGACGATGAGGGAGTGAGCATGAAGACTATCCAGTCAGACACGCTCATGGCTGCCCTGACTGCCGTGCTTGCTAAGGTTGGCACTTCCATACCCGATGACGGCGATATGGGGTTCACGGTCAGCAGTCTCTTTCCCTACTTTCAACACGGCAAAGAGGGGCGCGTCTCTTACTTCCTGCCGATGCCATTGCAGTGCCGACAGCCAGACCTTGCCGATGTGAGTAATGCCAAGATGGTGAAGAAAGTGCGCTGGGTGGATGCTGAGTACTTCCCTCGTTTGCTCGCCGGTGAGAACCTGTTTGATGGCAAGAGTGAGTACATCAAGCACATCTATGGTGAATATTTGTCACCATCGCCGGTTCCCGACGACATCGTCCGCTCGGAGGTGTGCCAGCGTGTCAAGATTGAGGACCGCACGGGAAGGTCGGATGCAGAGCCATATTATGTGGACCGCATCACATTCGCTACCGGTGCCGGTTTCTACTTCATGACAACAGGGGACACAGCCCTACTTGATAAAGGAATGAACCTCCTCACGCAGTGGGGTCTCGGTACCGACCGCAATGTGGGCTACGGCTTCTTTGAGTTTACAACCGACGAACTGACCATTGACACACCCGCCGATGCCGACTATGTAGTGTCCATGTCATTGCTCATTCCTGCCGACAAGCAGCAACTCAGTGAATTGTTTGCAGGCGAAGAGATAGCCTACGAGTTGACCCGCCGCGGTGGTTGGATCACGTCAATGCCGCATAACCGACTGCGCAAGAATGCCATCTACGGGTTCTTGCCAGGCTCGGTGTTCCGCAAGACGCATGGTGCCACTTGTGGCGCGATTGTTGACTTGGCTCCTGCCATAGTCAAGAGCTCGGCGGACGCACATCCGGTGTGGCGCGACGGTCGTGCCATCATTTTACCCATCAAGCGATAAATATTGAAGATTATGGACAACAAGAGATATTATATCGAGCTTGAAGTGCTCACCCCTCTGGCGGTGGGTGCCGGCAATGATAATGACTGGATTTGCGGTGTGGACTATGTCATGAAAGACCGTAAGGTCTATATCCTTGACATGGAACGTGAAGTCTGGCGCGGCGTTGACGTGGGGCGGCTTGCGACGGCGTTTGCCAATAGCGACCAGAGAGCCATTATCAACCTGATGGGCAATCGGCTTGAACAAGCATCAATAAGGATTTTTGATGCGCCCGCCTCAACGACCAATGCCATCAAGGCTTTCATGCGCACTCAATTCATGGACAAGCCGGTGGTGCCGGGCAGCTCACTCAAGGGCGCTATCCGCTCATGCTTGTTTAACGACTTCCATGGACCTAAGCGTCAAGACGAACAGCGCTTGAGCAGCAATGTAATCAACGAGAGTGTCTTTGGCACTATGACGGCAGGTGACGTGTTCACTCGCTTCATCCACGTGGGCGACATTGTTATGCCCGATACGTGCCTTGTCAATACCAAACTCTTTAATCTGCGCGGTCAAGGTAACAACTGGTACGGAGGTTGGAAACATGGCGGTAACAACACTACTGCACGCTATGAATCCACAGGTTTTAACACACTCTATGAGTGCGTTGCGCCGGGACAGAAGGGCATAGGTGTTATTGACATGGTTGGTGGAGCCTACGAACTGTTGTGCGCGAAAGTGCCCAGTCAAGCTTATCTTGACAAGAAACGCGAACTGATGCAAGGCGGCCTTACCGCATTGTTCCACATCATCAACAACACCACGCGGCAGTATCTTGAAAAGGAACGAGTGTTCTTCACCACGTTTAATACCGATCGAGTTGATGAGATTGTAGAAAAAATTGACGAGCTCCTGCAGTTGATCCCTGCTGATGATTCCTATTGCGTGATGAAGATGTCGGCGGGGGCGGGCTTCCATAGCATCACTGGCGATTGGCAGTATCATGACTACTGCAATGAACCTGGCATGTGGCCCGATAGTGACCGTCGAAACCACGGCAAAAAGATGTTCAAGTCGCGCAAGATTGCAGAATATGATAGTCGCTTGCAGCAGATGGGATTTGTCATCCTGCGTGAGATTGCTACGGATGGTGAGGCGGCGTATCTTCAACATCTGGAGCAAATGAAGCTTAGCGAGGCGCAGCTCAAAGCAGCTGCCGTTGAGGCGGCGCGTAAGGCTGCTGAAGAAGCAGAAAGGCGCAGGCAAGAGGAGGAAGCAAAGCGCAAGGCGCTTGAAGGCAAATATGACGCCCTCATGACTGAAGCCAAAGCATTTGCCGATGCAAAAAAGTGGGACGAGGCTATCGCGAAGGCTCAAGAGGCTGCCGTACTGATGCCCGAGCGGGATGAGCATATCAATCTGATTAATAGCTGGACGAACCTGAAGGCTATTGAGATGGATGAGCAAAAGGTCAAAGCTGCTGATGCAGAGAAATTCAAGGCTCCTCTCGCTGAGGTACTCAAACCGTCATCCTTGGGTAACGTCATCGGGACAACCAAGAAATGGGTGGAACGCAATGGTGGCATTGATGCCTTTGGCGAACCCGAGCTGCAAGCTCTGTTCGATGCTGTCTCATCCTTGCCGAACAAGGAACGGAAGAAAATTGGAGGCAAACGCAGTGACCTCATCAAGGCCATTGGAGAGCATTGGACTGAGCGTCTCCTCAGCAAGTTCGCTTGACGCTATCCTCAATTTTGTACCACTAAATTAATGACTTGATTAACAATTGACTATTTATGGCAAATGTACATATCGCCCTGGTGGGCGGACAAACTTACCCGGTTTACCTCGGCATTGCCGAGACATCGCCCGACAGGGTGATATTTGTGCATTCCAAGTCATCGTTGCCCGAGGCTCAGCGCATCGCCGCTGAGTTCAAGGGTAGCGGTATCCCGTTTGTGTATGAACAGTACGATCCGGTGAATGTCACGCAAGTGCTTGACAAGTCGCGTATGATGGCAAAGATTATGAGTGACGAGGACCACTACACCATCAACCTGACCAGTGGCACCAAGGTGTGGAGCATACTTTTTCGTGAAGCTTT
>CAMHDX010000258.1 GCA_946183895.1 uncultured Porphyromonadaceae bacterium
CCACCATGCCTTCGAAGGCTGCGCCGTCAAGCACGACTTGACCTTCGACATCCCGCTGTCCATCGGCGAGTTAGCGTTCGCCAATATGCCCAACTGTCCGTCGGTGACGATTCTCACTCCGCTGGACCTGAGCAGCAGCTTCAACGACTCATACATCTTTGACGGCAATAGTGACGACTTCAAGTTCTACATTGACAACAAGTACTTCAAGAAGGCGTATGACAACTGCATGGATTGGGACATGGCGGACGGCTACTATGCCGCGCAGCTGCGCCCGTTCATTCGCGCCGAGGCCAAGGTGATGCCCGTGAGCTGCTACCTGGAGTGGGTCAACTACCCCGAGAACGGCCTGCACGCCTACTCGGTCAACGGCTACAACGAGGGCAAGAAGACGCTCGAACTCATTGAGCACGATGAGAATTTCCTCAACAATCAGGAGCACGGCGTCATCCTCACCGACCTCGAGCCGGACAAGATCTACAAGCTTGAGCCGTCGAGCACCGACCCCGCTACGACAACCTGCTCGGGCGACATTGACAACTACCTCACCGAGAACTGGGAGGCATGGACCCTCAAGAGCGACGACCCGCAGAGCCGTTGGGGCTGGGATGCCGCGAACCAGAAGTTTGTCCGCCCCGCCACGAGCATGACCATACCGGGCGGTAGCGCGTTGCTCTACATCGGCGACAGCGCCTCCGCGCTCAACATTGACGAGTGGACGCTCACTATTAGTAATCCGCTTGACGTGAACAACGACGGCAGTGTCAACGTGGGCGACGTCAACGCGGTGCTTGCCGAGATTCTGGCACACCCCGACGGTGACGGCGACAGCAAGTACGACGTGAGCGGTGACGGCAGTGTCAACGTGGGCGACGTCAACGTCATCCTCGCCTACATCCTCGAGCACCCCGACGAGTAATTTTATCCAAATTAAAACGAATGATTCCGAATTAAAACGAATGATTCCGAATTAAAACGAATGATACTAATCTAAAATGAGGGGCGCGACCTGTGGTCGCGCCCCTCATTGCGTCCTTGCGTCCTTCCACGCCCTTCTCGCCCTTCTCGCCATTCTCGCAAATGAAAAAATTTGGTTTTTCGCTAACATTGCAGTAACTTTGCAGGTTAAACGACAGTTAAAGGCATTAAGATTACCGCACGATGAACCGAGAGATATTCAAGATAGCGCTGCCGGCTATCGTGGCTAACATCACGATACCACTGCTTGGCCTGCTCGACACGGCGATTGCCGGTCACCTGGGCGCGGCGGCTTATCTTGGCGCCATCTCGGTGGGTGCGATGATGTTCAACCTGATATACTGGAACTTCGGCTTCCTGCGCATGGGCACGAGCGGCATCACCGCCCAGGCCTACGGCAAGGGAGACCGCGCCGGCCAGGCACGCATCTTGCAGCAGGCCACGCTGTTGGGCCTGGTCATCTCGTTCGGCATCCTGCTGTTGCAGGTGCCGCTGCAGCAACTAACGCTGTGGCTCATCGGCCCGAGCGACGAGGTGCGTCGACTGGCGAAGCAGTACTACTACATCTGCATCTGGGGCGCTCCGCCGTTGATGATGATGATGTCCATCAAGGGGTGGCTACTGGGCATGCAGGACAGTTACCACGCCATGGCGGTGTCCATCGTGGTCAACGTGCTTAACATCGTCCTGAGCCTGATTGCGGTGTACGGGTTGCACATGGGGTTTGTCGGCATCGCGGTGGGCACGGCGGCATCCGGCTGGGTGGGACTGCTCTACAGCCTGTGGGTGCTCGGGCGCCACTACGGGTGGCTCAAGGGGCACTTCAGCTGGCACGAGGCGACCAGTCGCAAGGACGCTCGCCGCTTCTTCAACGTCAACGGAGACATCTTTGTGCGCAGCGCGCTGATGATGGTGGTGATGCTGTTCTTCATCGCCATCGGCGCGCGCAGCGGCGATTTGCTGCTCGCCGTGAACGCGCTCATCATGCAGATGTTCACGCTCTACAGCTACTTCCTCGACGGCATAGCCTTTGCCGGCGAGGCGATTGTGGGCAAATACTACGGCAGCGGCAACAGTGACCGCGTGTCGCTGGCGGTGCGACGCCTGTTCGCCTGGGGCATACTGTTCACCGCGATGTTCACCGTGGCATACGCGTTTCCGCACGGCATCTTCGCCCTGCTGACCAGCAACACCGGCGTCATCAATGCCGCGATGGACTACAGGCTGTGGTGCGCGTTGATACCCATCGCCGGTATGGCGGCATTTGTGTGGGACGGCATCTACATCGGACTGACGCGCACGCGTGGCATGCTGCTGGCGGTGTTTGTGGCGTTCGCGCTATTCTTCGTCGTGTTCTGTCTCTCGCCCGCCGCTTGGGGCAACAACCGGCTGTGGCTTGCCTACATCATCTTCCTGTTCACCCGCGGCGTGGTGCAGAGTGCCATCTACCGGCTCAGAATCTGCAAAGACGTGCGCCGCATCGCCTCACGCGGCGGTCAACAATGAGCAAACATTTAACATCACAATACAAAAAACCAACGATTATGCAAAAATTCTGGATTAATCAAGGCGGTGTGCAACACGGACCGTTGACACTTGAAGAGTTGCGTGAGCTGGGCGTGCAGCCCGACGCCTACGTGTGGTGCACAGGTATGCCCGACTGGATGCCGGTGAGCCAGGTACCCGAGGTTGCCTCGTTAATCAACGCCCAACCCGCGCCCGCCGCGCCGGTCGAGACGCCCGCCGCGCCTCAAGCGCCGGTTGACGCAGCCGCCGAGCCGCAGGCAGCCGTCGAGCCGCAGGCACCTGTCATTCCGACTATTCCGGAGGTGCCAGTGCAGCCGCAGCAGCCCGTGCAGCCGCAGTATGTGAGCGAGCCGGTGCAGCAGCCCGTGCAGCCGCAGTATGCTGCCGAGCCACAGCAGCCAGCCGGCGCCGCGCGCGCCAAGATGCCCGCCACCAACCTGGCGTGGGCCATCGGCTCTATGCTACTGTGCTGCGTGCCCCTGGGCATCGTCGCGATTATCTACAGCACCAAGGTTAGCACAGCCTTCTATCAAGGCGACATTGAGGCAGCCGAGCACTATAGCGAGGTGAGCGCGTGGTGGTGCATCGCCACCATCGTGCTGGGCATCATTTC
>CAMHDX010000259.1 GCA_946183895.1 uncultured Porphyromonadaceae bacterium
CGTCTGGATTGCGCAGGCTGTTCAACACAATCGCGTCAAGGCCTTTACGCCGCATCTTGCCGATGGCGTTATCCATCTCGTTGTCCGTCTCGAGCGCGAAGCCCACAATAACTTGACCGTCACGCTTGTCGGCACCGACCGCGGCGGCAATGTCGGGATTGGCAACCAGGCGGATTGTCATTTCGTCATTGTTTCGCTTGATTTTCACCTCACTGGCATTGAGTGCCCGATAGTCAGCCACAGCGGCACTGAAGATGATGATGTCGTTGTCCTTGGCGACACTCATGACAGCCTCATGCATTTGCAGCGCGGTGGTCACGTCAACTCGCTTGACATTGGCGGGTGTCGCCAGCGATACCGGTCCAGCCACCAATGTCACCTCGGCTCCGCGGGCGGCACACTCGGCAGCGATGGCAAATCCCATCTTGCCGCTAGAGAAATTGCTGATGTAGCGCACAGGATCAATACGCTCAACAGTCGGTCCGGCGGTAATCAGCACCTTCTTGCCCGCCAAGTCTTGCTGTTGAGCGAAGTGGTGGTCAAGACATTGCATGATGTGTTCAGGCTCTGCCATGCGTCCCTTGCCCATCAGATGGCTAGCCAACTCGCCGGTCTCGGCCTCAATGATGTGGTTGCCGCGCGATGACAGCAGTGCCAGATTTGCCACGGTGCTTGGGTGATTCATCATGTCAACGTCCATCGCCGGAGCAATGAAAATCGGTGCGCGTGATGACAGATAGCTGGTCACCAGCATGTTGTCGGCAACACCGGTAGCCATCTTGGCGATGGTCGATGCCGTGGCGGGGGCGACAACCATCGCGTCCGCCCAGAACCCCAAGTCTACATGACTGTGCCACTCGCCGGTATTGGCGGTAAAGAACTCGGTTATCACCGGTTTGCCACTCAATGTGCTGAGCGTGAGCGGCGTGATGAATTCACGAGCGTTGGGGGTCATGATCACCTGCACCTCTGCCCCACTCTTGACCATAAGCCGAACAAGCACCGCCGCCTTGTAGGCAGCTATGCCACCGGTCACTCCCAGCACGATGTGCTTGCCTTGTAAACTACTGTAAGTCACTTGGATTGTTGTAATGCAAGTTTAATTTTGGTCAAGTGGTCCTTGCTGTCCTGCGGAAAGTCGGCGTTCATGAACCAGCCATAGTAACCCGGCTCGGCCTTGAGGATGTCAACAACGCGCTTGCCCTTGTACTTGCCGAAGTTGAAAATCGGCTGGTCCTCATCGTCAAGAATCATGCGGCCGGCAAGGTCAACATTGCGGTTAAAGCGCGACTGGGCCGCAAGCTCGGCGACACTCGCGTCGCGCAGGTCCTCGTAGTGGTCAACCTGAGCCTGCAGCACCTCCAAGGTCACTTGCGCGTCGCACTGGGCGGAATGGTGATGTTCCATTTCCTTGCCGCAATAGAAGCGGTAAGCCGCCTCGAGGTCGCGGCGCTCGCGCTTGTGGTAGAGGGCTTGCACGTCAACAAAGTTGCACGAGGTGAGCGAGAACGGCACTCCGGCGCGCTTCATCTCTTCCATCAAGATGGGGATGTCGAAGTGGTTGCTGTTGAAACCGGCGATATCGCTGCCCTCAAACAACTTGGCGATTTCGCGTGCGCGCTCCTTGAACAACGGCTCGCCCTGCAACTCGTCAAGTGTGATGCCATGAACCTGCTGGGCTTGAGGGTCCATACCCTCGCCCGGCTGGAAGTCAGGGTTGAAGCGATAGGTCCCCTCGGTCCGCTCCCCGTTGGGGAACAACTTGACATAACTCAACTCAATGATGTGGTCGCGCGTGATATTCAACCCCGTGCTCTCGACATCAAAGACTATTATAGGCTTCTGTAATCTTAACGGCATGGCAACTTAGAGATTACACCATCATCGGCATTTGCAGGATAAGCAAGTCCTCGCCCTGTTGCTGCTCGGCTGGCAAGAAGATGCCGGCACGCGCCGGGTCAATCAACTTGATGAACACCATCTCAGACTCCAGGTTGCTCAACACGTCGATAACATTCTCGTTGTTGAAGCCCATCGTCATCGGTTCGCCGGTGTATTGGCAGGGCACGCTCTCGGCGGCAGCGGTGGCGTGGTCAAGGTCTTGAGCCGTGAGATTGATCTCATCGGCTTTGATTTCCATCTGAATCAGACCGCCGGCGCTCGCAAGCACCGACACGCGGCGCAGCGCGTTGAGCAGGCTCATGCGGTCAACGCTCACAACGTAGGGCACATCCTCGGGGATCACCGAATTGTAGCGAGGATAGCGGCCGTTGTGGAACCGGCACGAGAGGGTGTAGTCTTCAGCCTCGAAGGTGGCACTCTTCTCTTCCAGTTGAATGGACACGGGTGCCTCGCCGTTCTTGTCAAGGAGAGATAGCAGAATCTGAGCCGGCTTGGTGGGCATGATGAATGACGATTCAAATCCGGGAGCGACATTCATTTGCTTGAAGCGCACCAGGATGTGGCTATCGGTGGCGACAAACACGATCATGTCGGGCATTATGTCCCAATAGACACCCATGAACATGACATGGGTCTTGTCGTTGCCCACCGCAAAGATTGTGTGCTGCAGGCCGGCGACGATGTTCTTCTCGGGCAATGAGAACGTCTTGAGACCGGTGGCAAGTTGCTTTGCCGGATAGTCGGCGCCATCAAGTCCGGCAATGTTAAACTCGCCGTTGGGATAGGTGATGTGCACATTGTGATTCTCGTCGTTAATGTCAAACGATAGTGCGGTGTCGGGCAACTCCTTGAGGATACTCAACATGCGGCGCACGTCTAGTGCAACTTGACCGGCACCCTCGGCTTCGCTCACCGGAATGGTCGTTGTCAACCGCGTTTCAAGGTCGCTACCGGTGATCACCAAGTTGTCGCCCTCGAGAACAAACAGGAAATTGTCAAGGATGGCATAGGCGTTCTTGGATGCGCCGATAGCCTTACTCACACCGCCCAAACGGTTGAGTAACAATCTGCTTGGAACATTAAATTTCATCTGTATTTTAATCTAATTAGTTAGTTCGCTTTAAATCATGCAAATTTAGTGTATTTTTCACAAATCTCAAAATTTTTGGACTATCGCGTCGCTGATTTTGCAATAGTTTAACATGTAAGTCACAT
>CAMHDX010000260.1 GCA_946183895.1 uncultured Porphyromonadaceae bacterium
CTTTTGCAACATGGACGACATCTTAAGATGAGTGTTTTCAAGAACATAGTGCAAGTGATTGTCTCGCCACGCGATGGGTGGGAGGCGGTCAATATCAGCGATACACGCACCGAGGACCTGATCTCCGGCGTCTTCTATCCGCTGCTTGCCGTGTTGGCTATCAGCGAATTTGGCCCGATGATGTACGACAGCACCCTCACCTTGTCACACACTCTGGTCAATGCCATCGCCTCATTTGCGGCATTTTTCTTCACATTCTTCATTACCACTCAAGTGATGGCACTTGCGTTTCCTGAGTTAGTGCGGACCAAGGCCGCTACCGACCGTCTGACCGACTTTGTGATCTACAATATGATCTTAATTCTGCTGGTCGAGACCATCAGCAATTTGCTACCGCTTGACTTCATGCCACTGACCATCTTGGGCTTGCTATATCTGCCTTGGGTTATCTTTAGAGGCATGACTTACTTGAACTTAAAAGGTACCCAAGCGATCTGGGCAACAATCCTGGCAACAATTCTGCTCATTGGACTGCCACTACTGCTTATCAAACTCGTGCTGATGATTATTAACGTTGACAGTTAAATTGGATTTCTACCATGGCAACAAACAATATACAAATAAAAAACAGGCGCGCCACATTTGACTACGCTATTATTGAGACCTACACTGCCGGCATTGTTCTCACCGGCACCGAGATCAAATCGCTCAGACAAGGCAAAGCCGGACTGACCGACTGCTATTGCATTGCCATCAACCGCGAGCTGTGGTTAAAGAACATGTATATAGCCGAATACTCATTCGGCTCATACAATAACCATGCGACGCACCGCGACCGCAAGCTACTGTTGCAACGCAAAGAGTTGAACCGCATCATCAAGGCGGCCAATCAGCCTGGCTACTCGGTTATCCCCCTGCGTGTGTTTATCAACGAGCGCGGGTTGGCCAAGGTGGTTATCGCCGTGGCGCGAGGCAAGAAGATGTACGACAAGCGGCAATCAATGCGTGAGCGAGACGATCGCCGTGCCATGGACCGCATGCTCAAGCATTAAGAGTCGAACTCGGCATAGTCGCTCCACACCTCATCGCGCTGCTCCAATAGCAGGCGCACATACTCGCGATAGCCATTGCGCGGCCTGTAAGAGTGTTCACGGCACCATGCGCGGTAGTCATCGTTGAGAGCACTGCTCCCTTCCAACATTTGCTCGAATTCGCGGTCAAGTGCCTCGCCGCTGCCAACGCGGTCCAGCAACTCTCTGATCAAGTCCTCTATATCATTCATGGTGAATTAGTTTATAATAGAGTAATAATGTTAACTCGCAATGATAATGCAAATATAATCATTATTTATCATTTTGCATCATCATTGCGAGATTATTTTCTATACTCTACTATTTACAGTGAGTGATTGGGCACAATCAGAATAGCGGCAACGTACTGTTGGAGTAGACATACTTGCGCTCAAACTCCTCTTGGGTCATTGTCAGCATCAATACACCTTGAATCAGCATCAGGATGCCCCATATACCGCAGGACACCAGGCCGAGGGCCAATGTGATGAGACCGGCACCGGTCTTGCCCAGATAGAAATAGTGGATGCCAAAGGCGCCCAGCAAGATGGCTAACAGACCGGCGACACCGCGGCTCTTGCCCGAAGGGCCATTGTCAAAAACACCGGGCCCCGCAGGCTGATAGGCATACTGCGGCTGATAATACTGCTGCTGCCCCGGCTGCTGAGGAGCCTGTCCGCCGGGCTGATTGCCGAATTGAGGTGGTTGCTCTTGAGGAATAGTAGCAGCGAACTCTGCCCCACACATCGGGCAATGAACAAGGTTTGACGCTCGGTCAAGAGTGAACGTTTGACCACACTTGGGACATTGATATTGATACATAATCGTATAGGTATAATAAGTTATTAATTAATCGTAACCTTAGTTGGCAAAAATCATGCCATCGGCTCAAAACCGCACACCCAGTTGCACCGCCAAGTCAAATAAGTGGCTCCTGAAGCGGTATGGACCGGTATTGAAAAAGTGGCTGTCAATATATCCATTGATGCCGACAAAGAATCTGGTCAAGTCATACGACACCCCCAATCGAGCCTTACCATTTATCGCCCAAAACGTGCGACCGCCATCAGCACTCGATTTAGCATGCGCATACTTGACACCTGTATAAATCAATCCGGTGACGTTGATTAGCCAATGTCGCCCAGGGACCCAATTGTAGCCATAACCGCCACTCAGGTTGTAGTCAGTGTAGTCAAACAGTGTTTCAACTTCATCAGCACTTGTTGTCGCATCGTCCTCATTCAGCTCGCGAACCCATTCCGGTAAATCGCCGTAGCGAACCGAGAACTTGCGATGTGAAATATTAAAGCCCGCCAACCACGAACCGGCACTGCGCATCTGAATCCTTGAGAAACTATAGGATGCCGATTGGCAATAACGCTGGTTGTTGAACACATAATAGGCATTAATGCCCCAAAACTTGCGCTTTAAACCCGAGAAGTTCTGAATCGGAATCTTCTTGCCATCTTTTTCAATAATGTCAAGCGTCATATCACCCGAATTGGTCATGGTGTGGAACTCAATAGAGAAACGCGCACAGTTAAAGCCAAGCTCCCACTTCTTGCCCGTATCGGCATGACCACGAATGCGGTCAATACCCACGTTATAACCAACCGACAGGCCAAAGGCCGAGAAACTCAAACCGATTGTACTGGCCGGCTTACAATGAAACTTGACGGTTCCTTCGTCGCTATAGTCGTACGAGTCAAACCAGTTATCGTTCTTCAATGTGACCTTGAATTTTTTACCCGTGCCGGCAACATAGGTCGAGTCATAATGATTGAAGGTCCTGTGATACCACTGAATCGTGTTGTAAACGGTTCGGGCAATCTTGGGATAATGGATGTGCTTGTCGCGAAAGTCCACTTTTCCACGCTTGAGAGCGGTGAACCACCCTATTATCGAGTCCTTCGGCACAACTGACGTTTGCTCGGCGGGCGATTGCTGCTCAATGCCGGCGTTGAGTCGCGCCTGGCGCAACACCTCCTGCACCGACACGGTGTCAACCTCCCACTCGGCATTGACAACCGGCGC
>CAMHDX010000261.1 GCA_946183895.1 uncultured Porphyromonadaceae bacterium
TGAAGGATCACTTCGTGACGAAGTCGCTCACCTTGCCGGCGGCGGTGGCGAGGCCCTGCTTGGTAGCCTCGGCGCTAATGACGGCGACCTCCTTGAGCGCCTGCAACATGGCGCTGCGGCGCACTCCCATGCCCGCCTTGCCCGCCAGCGCCTCGCTGCCGTGCTCCAGATAGCTGCGGGTCACATACCCGATGCGCAGCGTCAACAGCGTGTTGATGGCTCCGTCTAGCAGCGACGACGGAATGATGCCGGCAATGTGTATGCCGGGCACCGAGTTGACAAACTCCGCCTCGCTCATGCCGTCGGCTGTCATCGCGGCATCGGCAGCGCCGTCGCCCATGTCAATGTCAATGTCGTCAATAGCGCCGTCAACCGCTCCCTGCAGGTAGTAGCTGAACAACGAGGTGGCGAGGATGCGCACATACTGCTTGAACAACTGCCGGTGGCTGGGGCGGAAACCGGAGCAGCGAATCACGTCGCCAATCATGCGCATGTTCACGACCATCGTGACCACCGCGTCTATCTTGCTGTTTTGGGACAACGCGGTAATCATGAACACGGTTTTACCCCACTCGTGCACATGGCTCTTGACGAGCTCCAACCGCCGGGTCAACTCAGCCTGCACGGTGGCTCGCAGGTCATCGTCGTCAATGTAGCGGTCCACTCGTTGCCGCAACTCGCGGCTGTAGGTCTTGCGCTCGCCGGCGGGCAGATGGTGGCAGTTGTCGGCAAGGCGATGACCCAGTGCGACCAGCTGGGCACGTGATTCGGGGGTGAGCGCGCCGGTCATGCTGTCGTCAAGTGTGAGCTTGGGAAACTCAGGCGCGGCGTGGAGCCTGATCATCGGCACGACAACCAGCCATAGGCCTATAGCCAGCAGCACACCGTAGAACACCCATTCCGCCCACCACACGTGGGTCAGCTGGCTCAACTTCTCACCTATCGTGATCACGTTTCCCAGCAATATCAGCACGATGCTGCCAATAAAGATGGCGGCAATGATTATCAGATTTCGTTTCATCAGAATATTATGTCTTGCAAGTTATCACGCAGTGCCACCAGGGCCTCATGCCGCGTGCCCACCTCGGGCGCGGCGGTGGCGTCAAGTGCGAGACGGTAGTGGCGCTCGATGTGCGACACATAGTCGGTCGCCAGCCGCTCTATCTCAGCCTTGACACGCAGGTCAAACCGGCTCTCGACAAGTAGATGCCCGCGCAGCGAGCGCACCATCTCGCGCACGGCGTCGGCCTTGTAGTTTTGCAACAGCACCTTCTTCCACAACGGGCGCTCGGGCACAAATTGCTCAACGCCGTCGGGCAGGAATTTGTCCATCAACGACGATTCTTGCGGCTCCAGCACCGGTGCGGGCAGATTGGCGACACCGGTCTCGCGCAACGCGGCGTCGTACTCTCCCACCCGCTTGCGGTACCACGTGAGCACCCGCGTGGTCAGGTCATGGTCAACGAGCTCAAAGTACTCGGCGGCGAGCCTCGACAGCCATGACACGCAACCATCGTAGTCCAGGCTCTGCGAGCCGGTGGCGATGGCGTTATCCAGCACCGTGATGGCTTGCAGCGATGCCTCGCGCTCCTCGATAGCGAGCTTGCTCACCTCGAGCGACGGCATGGCGCAGTCCACACGCAGGGTCGACAACTTCTCCAGCGCCCGCAGCCGCGCGTCAAGCACAGCGTCAAGCGAGGCGATGTCGGCACCGAGGGCTGTCACCAGGTTGTCGCGCATCAGGCGCGCGCGCTCCAGGCAGCGATTGACACGCAGGTCGCTGATGTTGCCGATGATGAGCCCGTGCAGCGAGGTCTCTACCGCGGCAAACCGCTCGGCCTCGGCAGCCAGCGCTGTCTCACACTCCTCACGATAGTTGCCGGCACGATAGTCGCAGACCATGCCCAGGTCGATGGCGAAGCAGTTCTCGCGCTTGATGTTGAACCCCTTGCGCGAGATTTCGTCCATCTGCGCCGTCAACTGGCGATCAACGTCGGCACTGCGACTCTCGCTGCCGCGCCAGTAGGTGCTGTCAAACACGTTGTGGATGAGCACCACCGGCGCTCCGCCGTTGTGCTCGCGCAGGCTGTCCAGATAGCGCGAGGCGGTCACGCTGAAGGCGCTCACGCTGCTGTGGACAAACAATATCAGGTCCACACGGCGGCTCATCGCGTCGTAACGCGGGTCCTCAATGTAGTTGACGTTGCTGCCGTCAAACCCTGGCATGTCGACCAGGAACACCTGTCCGTGCTCGGCGTCGCCGGGCGCGAGCAGCGGACTGCCGGTCACGGTGATGCCGGTGATAAGCGTGTCGTCAACTCGGTTAAAGGCGGGAAACACCACGCGGTCAATGTTCTCGTCGCTCAGTGGGTACTCGCCCACATCGAGGATTTCCTTCATGTCGGCATCGGGCATCAAGCCGCGCAGGCTGTCGACCACAAGGTCGAGGTCGGCCACCTGACGATCGGTGCCGCGCGAGCGGTACACCGTGATGCGCTCGTCATCGGCACTGCTCACGCCGCTCACGATTGACGGTCGCACCGTGCACTCCAGCTTGTCGGTGGGGCTCACGTAGCGGTGCGACAACAGGTTGACCAGCGTGCTCTTGCCGCTCTTGACGGCGCCGACAACCAGCACGATGAACGAGCCGTTGCGATGCTCGCCCAGCCGGCGCGACAACACTCCGAGGCGGTTCATCGCCTCGCTTCCCACCACTCGCGCGTCCTGACGGTCAATCAAGTCGGCGACTTGGGTGGCTATATTCTCCAGTTTGCGTTCTGAATTAGTCTGTGTCATGATTTGTTGGCTTTTATATCTTTTAGGCAACTTTTGTGCCACAAAGTTATATATTTTTATTACTTTTGCCAAATAAACCGGCTCTACCCGTCTATTCACGGGGGAGAGTGTAGAGAAACATGGCAAATATCAAGACTTTAGTTAGCGACTCGCTCGTCTACGGTGTGAGCAACGTGCTGGGGCGCTTTATCAGTTACCTGTTAGTGCCCATCCACACGTTCGGCCTCAGCGCTCAGGGAGGCGAATACGGCATCATCACCAACATCTATGCCTACACCGGCGTGATGCTGCTGGTGCTGGTGTGCG
>CAMHDX010000262.1 GCA_946183895.1 uncultured Porphyromonadaceae bacterium
GAGACGGGCCGTACCCACCAGATTCGCGTACACATGCAGTACATCGGGCATCCGCTCTTCAGCGACGAGCGCTATGGCGGCGACAAGGTGCTGCGCGGAGTGCGCTCGGGCACCTACATGCGGTTTGTGCAGCATTGTTTCGAGACTTGTCCGCGCCAGGCGCTGCATGCCCGCACACTGGGGTTCGTGCACCCCGTCACCGGCGAGCAAATGGACTTTGACAGTCAACTGCCCGCCGACATGCAGGCGCTCATTGAGCGCTGGCGCGAGTATGCCTACGACGGCACCATGCCGTGACCGGTAGAGCCCAAGCCGACTATTCAACACGACCCCATAACCTCTAAAACTTTATGATTATGATGGATTCAACGTCTAGTGACTATACGGAGTTAACCCGTGTTACCGATGCCGAGAAGGTTCTCGGCGAAAGAGATGCCCAAGGCGCGCTATATAGCCCCGATTGGCAGCGACTGCTCGAAGGCGCTGATGTTGAACGGCTGGTGATTAGGCCCGGGACCAAAGTCATCTGCGATAACGCCTTCTGGGGTTGCGAGCATTTGACCTCGGTTGGTATACCGGAAACGGTGACGCTAATCGGCGAAAGCGCCTTTTGGAATTGTAGTGGTCTGACCGAGGCTGTCCTACCAGAGACCATGACGCACATCGGCAATGGCGCATATTATGGTTGCTGCAGCCTGTCCTCGGTCTCCCTACCGGCAAGGTTGACTAACATCGGCGACGGCACGTTTGAGTACTGCTCAAGTTTGCAAACCATCAATATCCCCGACACAGTGACCCACATCGGCAAGGGAGCCTTCAATTCGTGTGTCAGTTTGACTAAGCTCACCATCGGCCGTGCCGTGACTCACATCGACGACTACGCCTTTGCCGCCTGCACGAGCCTGACCGAGCTCACCATCCCCGACACGGTGACCCACATCGGCGACTACGCCTTTGGTGCCTGCGAGAGCCTGACCGAGCTCACCCTCGGTCGTGCCGTAGAGCACATCGGAGACTACGCCTTTGCCAATTGCGAGCACCTTACCGCCATCCACATCCCATGCGGCACCATGCCGCAGTTCAAGCACCTCCTCCCCGCAACCCTCCACCCCCACTTCGTCGAACACCTCTAGTCCCAGGAGTGGCATAGGCAAGGGGAGTACCCTACGAACGATGCTTTCGTTCATGACAAAGTGACGACATCGGTTGTATGCCACCCTAGATCTTGAATGCATTTGGGAACACCTACAAAACCCAGTGTTTTGCGAAATATGTTTGCAATCCATCACTAACTTCTACGGCGATAGTCGTTGTTAGCTATTTAACCGCGTAGTGGAGCTTTGCGCCTCTGCGCGGCATCTTCGATCCTTAGCCACTACGGTGATAGCTGTAGGACATTGCGACGTTCGCTACTGCCGGCTCTGTCGGTCATCACACCGGCACACGACGTGCCCTATTAGGGCATGACCTTGGCACATAGTGTGCACCATAACCCAAGGTTCACTTTATAAATTTTGTTTTTGTTGCTATTGAGTTAGTTGCGGGTGTGTCTGGCGGTTGGTGTGTCCTACAAATTTTTATTTTCTTGAATGGAGCCTCGCGGTAGCCGAGGGCGTTGAAGATTACCTGTGCGGACTTCTTGGGCTGGCTGCACTGCCTCAGTTCCACTTGGTCGCCCAGTGGGTTGACACCCTGTGTGGTGACGAGCTTTTGTGTTGACATGCGGCGCACAATCTCGGTCCAGTAGCAGTTTATGCCGCTTTGTTTTAGCTGATGTCGGATGGTGTTGACCACCCAGTAGGCTAGCAGGCCGAAGAATAGGTGCGCGTCACTGCGCTCGTCTTTCTTGTGGTAGATGGGGCGTAGCGAGAGGTCGGTCTTGGGTTGGCGGTTGGTGGTCTTTATCTCGCGGATGAGGTTGTGGTATTCCCATGTGGTGCGCAGGAAGTACACGCCGTGTCCGCTCTCAATGTCGGTGAGGTCTTTGATTTTCCAGTGGTCTCATCAGCTCGGGATGTTCGCTATCGCGTTCGTAGCTGATGTCGTAGTATTTAGAGATTGATGGGTATTGCTGGATGGCTCGTCCGGCTCGCTCAATGACTTTCTCGTAGCGTTTAGTGCCGCCTTTGCGTGGTATGCTGTCGTTGATACGCTGCATTTGTGTCTCAAAGCGCTCGCGCCACTGGCGGTTCATCGAGGCCTCGTCATGTGTTTGGATGGCGAGGTGACCTCGAGCCAGTAGTCCCCATCGGGCTCTGTGTTGACTTCGCGCAGCGTGATCTCCTGCTTGCGGGTGTCGCGCACAGTGACCGCACGGCAGTCGTCTGCCAGTGTATAGTCTTTGAGACGTGTTCGGCTTACGCACAGGTAGTTGTAGCCTTTTTGTTTGAGCAGGGTGAGGTTGTCTTCGGTGGCGATGCCGGCATCAATGATTACGAGTGTCTTATCGTTGGTTGTGGGGCTCTTCACCGCCAATCGGTCCACCATGTCGGGTAACGACGCGTTATCGGCAGTGTTGCCCTCAAGTATCTCACTGTA
The DNA here is from genome assembly GCA_946183895.1 of uncultured Porphyromonadaceae bacterium. GTDB lineage: Bacteria > Bacteroidota > Bacteroidia > Bacteroidales > Muribaculaceae > Sodaliphilus. The sequence continues at coordinate 2,539 of CAMHDX010000262.1, forward strand.
GCGGATGAAGCCCTCAGTGTTGATGCCTAACGCGAGAACCAATAGTTTGCAGTCGTTGCGTTTCTCTTTGCTGCGTCCAAATTTCGCCTTTCTGCTTTCCCGCTTGCTGCCCTCAAAGTAGAAGTTGGTCAAATCGAACAAAATGATGCGGTTCTGCAGGTTGAACAACGTGTCAGTACGATGGCACAAGTGGCGCTCCAGCTCCGACTTGAGCTCAATCAGTGAGTGCACGTTGCCGCGCACGTCGCGGTAGGACTCTTTTAGCCGATAGTAGAGATCCTCCTTGCCCAATGAGGCGTTGAAACGATGTTGGATGTTCACATGCATGGCGCAAAGTTACAACCAATTTTTACCGCTCGTGTCCTACATTTTCGATTTTTGCCCAAATTGCACCATGCACCAAACATATCATATCTAAAAATCAATAGATTATAAAATCCTTACAACAAAATCTCCCCTCATTTTTTTTTGAAAAAATTTTGAAGGGTGAAACTTGGGTTACGATTTAATCCTGTTCTCAATCCATTTCCTTATCTCCTTCCCAAACACCTCT
>CAMHDX010000263.1 GCA_946183895.1 uncultured Porphyromonadaceae bacterium
CCTCTACGACGGGATATACTACAGACCCGTTCTCGACATCAGCCTGCTCACTTTTTCCGATAATAGTGCTACCATCAGTGATGCCAACGGCCACTTAGCCGACGTGACGCTTCAAGATCGCTACATCTACAAGGACGGCACGTGGAAAACGCTCTACCTGCCCTTCGATGTGACACTCAGCGACAGCCCGCTCGACGGGGCTGAGGCTCGTCCGCTCACCGATGCCTACATCAGCGGTTCGACGCTCAACTTAACCTTTGATGATCCGGTGACTACGCTCGTGGCCGGCACTCCCTATATTATCAAATGGGAGAGCAGCGACCCTCTCGTCTGCCTTGACAGCCCCGTATTCAATGTTGTGACCATCGATGCGACGGACAACAGTTTTGACAACCATGCCGGTGGCGACGCCCGCGTGCGTTTCCTCGGAACTTATAAGAACCTGTCAATCAACCCCGGTGACAACAGCATCCTGCTGATGGCGGAAACGCTACACTATCCCCCCTCGCCGGCAATCCTGGGCGCTCAGAGCGCGTACTTCAAGATTGGAGAAGACGGATCGAATCCACCTCGTATCACTTCGATCAATATCAAATACGGTAAAAGCGACACCAAGACCCTTGCCGAGATAATCACAGCCGGCAAGAAAGACGACATATACACTGTGGCCGACAACCTGCAAGTTGTCTATGCCACGGGCGACCTCGTCTGGGCCCGCGACCTGGATGCCGACGCCTGCGTGAATCCCACCGAGCAGCCCGCCGACGGGCAGGTGGACTATATGCGCGATGTCGTGGGCCAGCAGACCGGGCAGTGGCAACAGCACAACTGGGTGATGCTCGACTTCAGTGACGCCTCGCAACGGAAGCCTGCCGATGGCGACATCATCACCGGCCGCACGCTCACCGGCCTGCTCACCGACACCGACAACCTCACACTGAAGGTTGATGCCAATGCCGAAGTGCAGACCACCGGCGGGACACAGGAATATGTGCCCAATGTGTATTGCGCCGCCAACTTCTACAGCAGCAACACACAGACGAGTCAGACCAACGGACAGACCTACTGGTTTATGCGGCCGCACGCCATGGAGGTGGCCACCATCACCGGCTCGGTGTGGAACGGCGACGGATTCTATATGCCGGCCAATAAGGTGGTCGATGGACAGCACTACAACTCGGCCGGCCTGAAGGGCGCTTTCGCCATCGACACCGAATACGACCCCACCGCCGATCCTAAGCAGGGCGAGGCCTACAAGTTCCTGGCTGTTGTCAAGAAGAAGACCGGCAACGGCGACAGCTCGCAGCCCGCGCCGCGCCGCTTAGGCGTGCAGGACGGCTCGTCGGTGGCCGACAGTGAGTGGATAGTCTATCCGCTGACACTGAGCTCCTCCGAGACGGTGACCGCCATCGCCCAGCTGAGCGCAGGTCGCGAGGTGGTAGATGTGACCTACACCGATGTGGCGGGCCGCGTCAGCAAGCGTCCCTTCAATGGCATGAACATTGTGGTGACGCGCTACACCGACGGCAGCACCACTACGCGCAAGGTGGTGGTACGCTAACCCCGCAAGCCGCCCTCGCATTTCTTATCAAGGGCTTCCGCTCGTCCAATCGAGCGGAAGCCCTTGTGCGATACTTCCCTGCCACGGCAGACTCGCAGCGGCGGCCAAGATACTCGTCAATCGCGCGCTCGATGGGCTTGAATTGGCTTGTCACGAAATAAATTCCACCGAACGGAGTGATTTTCTCATTTTTTATTTGTACTTTTGCTTTATCTTAGGTCTGTTAGGGTTTTGCTTTGTTTTTGCACCACTAAATTAGGTGAAATCCCTGGCATGGTCAAATCCTGGGGAACTTTTTGTCCCTCAGGACGTTATAAATTTTATTAATCTAAAGTGGTGCGGATTTAAGGATTATGATGTGGTAATAGGTCCAATTGCTAATGATCGTGTGGGTGTGTAATTGAGGAAATATGAGTTACAAATGATTGATTTACGTTGAATTTTTGCACTCATGAAGTGGGTTGTTGACAATATTGAGGCTCGGGTGGAGGTTGCAGACCTGATTGAGCGCTATCGCGATGCAGAGCGATTTCTCGCTTTGTGCCGCGAGTGCCCGTCGTATGGCCGTGTGTGGAGCTGTCCGCCGCATGACATTGATGAGCAATGGCTGCAGGCGTTTGACCACGCGATGGTGTACGGCACCCGCATCGTCTATGACCCTGCAGTGCGCACCGGTTGCACCACAGCGGAGGCACGCGAGGCGATAGAGCGCGAGGCGATGCACGAGGCATTGAAGCAGGTCGTGCCACGGCTGTACGCGCTCGAGCGCGAGCATCCCGGCAGCCGCCTGTTCACGGTGCGGTGCCGGCTGTGTGGCGACGAGCGGTGCGCCCGCGAGTGGCGGGAGCCGTGCCGACACCCGCAGCTCATGCGGCACTCGCTCGAGAGCGTTGGCTTCAATGTCGACGCGATTGCCCGTGAGGTGCTGCACATGCCGCTGCAGTGGACCGCCGGGAGCGAGTTGCCAGAGTACTCGATGCTCGTCACGGCACTATTTATCAAGAAACATCAGTAACTAAACTAAATATGAAATATGGCACAAGATAATTGGCAAAATCAAGGCGGGGTGGGCGTTAAAGAGCAAACGATAATCACCGTGCGGCCGCCGCAACAATATCGCGTAGTCATGCTCAACGACGACGTGACTACAATGGATTTTGTGGTGATGGTGCTACAGCAAGTGTTTCGCAAGTCGATGGCTGACGCCACTTCGCTGATGATGAAAATCCACACCACCGGTCAAGCCGTGGTGGGCGTGTACTCCTATGACATCGCTGTGACGCTGAAGCAAAAGGCGGTCAACTTGGCACGCGTCAATGGTTTCCCGCTACAGTTGCGCGTTGTGCCTGACGAGGAGTAACCCCATTTTATTTTTTATCAAGAATCACTACAATTGATTTATGGAATATTCACTGTGTGTACAAGTGGCTATTAGCCAAGCTCTATATCTGGCGGAGGAAAAACGCCATGAGTTCGTTACGCCCGAGCACTTGTTGCGCGTCCTGTTCA
>CAMHDX010000264.1 GCA_946183895.1 uncultured Porphyromonadaceae bacterium
TCCTGATGATGCTGCCCGAGGATTCGCCCTATGGCGACGGTGGCATCATGGTGTTTGCCGATTGCGCTGTTGTGCCCGACCCCGATGCCGCCCAGCTGGCTCAAATCGCGGTGATGACCGCCAAGACCGCCCATGACCTTGCCGGCATCGACCCGCGCGTGGCAATGCTCAGCTTCAGCACCAAGGGCAGCGCGAGCCATGAGCGTGTCACCAAGGTGGTCGAGGCTACCGCTCTGGCGCGACAAATGGCGCCTACTCTGCAAATTGACGGCGAGCTGCAGGCTGACGCCGCCATCGTGCCCAGCGTGGGCGCGAGCAAGGCGCCGGGCAGCACAATCGCCGGCCGTGCCAATGTGCTCGTGTTCCCCAACCTCGAGGTGGGCAACATTGCCTACAAGCTGGTGCAGCGCTTAGCCGGTGTGGCGGCGGTGGGACCGGTCTTGCAAGGCCTCGCCGCTCCGGTCAACGACCTGTCGCGCGGCTGCAATGTCGACGACATCTACAAGACCATCATCATCACCTGCAATCAAGCCATTGCAGCAATCCATTGACCATTCTAACCAATCATTTCTAACCTTTTTAACTCAATTAATCCTATGAACATCCTTGTGTTGAACTGCGGCAGCAGTAGCGTGAAATACAAACTGATTGAGATCAAGCAAAACACCACGCTCGCCGAGGGCGGCGTGGAAAAAATCGGCTTGCCCGACGCTTTCATCAAGGTGAAGTTGCCCGACGGCAGCAAGCGCGAAATCGCGTTGGACATCACCGACCACACCGGTGCCATCAAGTCTATTCTTGACATCCTGACCGGCGCTGAATATGGTTGCATCAAGAGCTTTGACGAGATTGACGCTGTTGGTCATCGCGTGGTGCATGGCGGCGAGAAGTTCAGCAGCAGCGTGCTGATTACCGACGAGGTGAAGGCGATGATACGCGAGTGCTACGGCATCGCGCCGCTACACAATCCGGTGAACATGGCGGGCATTGAGGCGATTGACGCCATTTTGCCCGACGTGCCCCAGGTGGCTGTGTTCGACACGGCGTTCCACCAGACCATGCCGGCCCGCTCCTACATGTATCCGCTGCCCTATGAGTACTACGAGCGCGACCATGTGCGCCGCTACGGCTTCCACGGCACGAGCCACCGCTACGTGTCGCGCAAGGTGTGCGAGATGCTGGGCGTGCCCTACGAGCAGCAACGCATCATCTGCTGCCACATCGGCAATGGCGCCAGCATCTCGGCGATTGACCACGGCAAGTGCATCGACACGACCATGGGTTTGACTCCCACCGAGGGCCTGATGATGGGTACACGCGTGGGCGATGTCGACCCTGGTGCGTTGGTCTACCTGATGAAGAAGTACGACATCAGTGCCGCACAAATGCAGTCCATTATTAATAAGGAGAGCGGAGTGCTCGGCATCACGGGCGTGAGCAGCGACATGCGCGAGGTGGTGGCAGCCGCCGAGGCGGGTAACGAGCGTGCCCGCTTGGCGCTGGACATGTACGAGCTGCGCATTCTCAAGTACATCGGCGCATACGCCGCCGAGCTGGGTGGCGTTGATGTTATCGCCTTTACCGGCGGAGTGGGCGAGAACCAGACCGACACCCGCCTCAATGTGTGCAAGCAACTGGCGTTCCTCGGTGTGGAGATTGACGAGGAGGTCAACAAGAAGTTGTGGCGCGGCAAGGACGGCGAGATCAGCACGCCCGGCAGCCGTGTCAAGGTCGCTGTGGTCCTCACCGACGAGGAGTACATGATCGCGCGCGACACCGAGGCTATCGTCGAAGGTCGCCGGCCCGAGTGACTTTTTCGCACTAAGATTTGGTAATACAAAATAAAAACTCTAATTTTGCCCAATCTAACTAAATAACGAATCGCATTATTAACTGATAAATTCAACCATTATGAAACCATTGCACATTATCCTGGCCGTCATTGGCGGTACAATCGCAGGCGCCGCATTGGGCTTGTTGTTCGCACCCGAGAAAGGCGAAGACACCCGCAAGAAGATTGCCGACCTGCTGCGTGAGAAAGGCATCAAGCTCGGCGATGACAAGATTGACGAGCTGGCAGGTGAAATTGCCGCTGAGATCAATGCCAAGCAAGAATAATAGCGTGGATTGACCTGTTGCAGTTAATTGATTTTTAACTTCGTGCCCGTTAGGGCGCGACTTAACCGATAATATAACACAATGAAATCACTTAGTATTTTGTATGCATTCCTGGGCGGTGCCCTGGTGGGTTGCGCCGCAGCCATCTTGTTTGCTCCCGAGAAGGGCTCGGACCTGCGTGATCGCATCAAGAATATGCTCAAGAGCAAGGGCATTGACTTCAGCGATGACGAGGTGGAGCAACTGGTAAGACAAATCAGCGCCCAGATTGAGGCTTGATACCCCCGATGGAGTCTAAAGACAATATCGACTATAAGAAGTTATGGGACCAAGGGCGCGAATACTTGCGCCTCGAGTGGGATTACGGCACGCTGACAGCCCTTGAGAAACTCACGGTGCTGTTGTCGTCAATCGCTGTGATTGCCATCGTGACAATGTTCGGCGCCCTTGCCCTGTTCTTCTTGATGTCTACCCTGGTTGAGTTACTCACCGTCGCCATGGGCGCGGCATGGCTCGCCAATTGCACGGTGGCTGTCATTCTCCTGCTCATGATGTGGGTGGTGTACGCTTGCCGCAAGGCATGGATTATTGACCCGATAGCACGGTTCCTAACACGATTATTCCTCACCGACAATGATAACACCAATCGACAATAACGTGCCTGCACCGCAACAGCCGGCGGCTACTCCGGGTTGGGACGGCTTGACGCTGGAGCAACTGCGGTTTCGCCGTGCCATGGCGCTTGTCAGGCGCGAGGTGGGGCGTGAGCGCGTCAGCGGTATGCTGGACAATGTCAAGAGCAATGTGCAGCAAAACGGCGTGCGCTCGCTGCTGTTCACCCCCAATACTGTCAAGGGCCTCAAGTGGGTCGACTACGCGCTGTTGGGCTTCAAGAGCTTCAGGCTGCTGTCAAAGCTCTTTGGCAAGAAAAAGTAAAAAAATCG
>CAMHDX010000265.1 GCA_946183895.1 uncultured Porphyromonadaceae bacterium
CGATGTAGTTATGATAATGTAGTGAAATCATCAAATTGTATTAATATACCAAAATCAAATAGTTATGAAGCACAATTACATTCATACTATGTTGGGATTACCTGCTGCAACAGATATTGCAGCAGGGTTTATCGCGCATCCATGCAGACTACCATCGCGCCAACGCCCATAAATGCCATGAATTGCGGGCCCACTGCAAGGCTTGATGAAAGAAATGCACGATCGCCGATTGCAATGCGCTGATAGCCAGATGTATACACAAGCAAGAATGCACGTTCCAAACCATTGATATCCCAACTAAAATTAGTAACTTTGCAGGCAACAAACTATGCCTACAATGTCCCGGGGTATGAGCACTATTGGCCTTTGAATATTTTGGGCTATTCTACTTTTAGACGACTATTCTATAACTTGTATAATTTTTAATCACCATTTCATAAGAGTAACACAATGAAAACAAAATCGACAATCAGCCTATTGCTTCTGCTATTAGCGATGATCGCTATGCCATCATGCAGCAACAAGAGCGATAGTGAGCCACAGAGCAACCAGCCTGTTCCCATGAAGCTGTCACAGCAGCAGCGTGAGATTCTGAACAGCTCAACCGACTTCAGCAACAAGTTGCTCGCCACGGTTAGCGCGGCTGCCGCCGTTGATGAGAATGTGTGCCTGTCACCATTGAGCCTTGCCGCCAACATGGCGATGCTCACTAACATGGACCTGAGCGAGGGTGCCTACAATGAGATTGTTAAAGCCCTCGGATTGGCGGCATACAGCGTTGACGATGTCAATGCCACCTATCATGACCTGCTAACCGGCATCGCCAAGGTTGATGCCACGACAGTTGTCGACATCAACAGCAGCATGTGGTATAACTCTGTCATGGCGGAACAGATATCGCCCTGCGCTCCTGTGTTGACCGGGCAGTATAATGCGCACATTGAGGCGGTCGCTCCCGGCAGCAGTGACTACACTGAGCGGGTTAATCAGTGGGTGTTTAACGCGACTCAAGGCAAGATTCCGTCGCTTGGGGATGTTCCGCCTCTGACCTATCTGTCGCTGCTGAATGCAGTCTACTTTGAGGGCAAGTGGAGTATCCCGTTTGACGCGAGCCTCACCGCCGATGGCACTTTCACCACCAATAGCGGCAAGCAGGTTGCTGTGCCCATGATGCATAACCCCAAGCTGCGTGCTCATGCCTACTATGACGACAGTGATGGCACCACACTCTTGCTGCAGGAGTATGGCACAAGCAATGCCTTCAGGCTATATATCATTATGCCGCGTGAGGGCACCGACATCCGTCAGTTCGCAGCGCAAGCGACCTACGAGCGCATGCGTGATATAGTGAGCCAGGGAGGCAACAAGGCCAACGAGATTGACCTGACCATGCCGCGATTTGAGATTAAGAGCCGCTATGACATGTTCGACATGTTGTCGGCGCTCGGCATCAAGGCGGTCTTTAATATGGGGAGTGTCTTCAATAGCGTTGCGTCAGCCAAGCCCTGGGTGTTGAAGGAGGTGCGCCAGGACAATTACATCAAGGTTGATGAGGCAGGAACCACGGCAGCCTCGGTTTCTCAATCCTACGTCGGTGACACCTCGGTTGGCACCATCAGCGGTAAGCTTGACATCAACCGCCCGTTTGCCTATCTGATCACCGAGAACACCTCCGGCACTATCCTCTTCAGCGGCATCGTGAGTGACCCCTCTAAGTGATAAGAGACTGATGCCATGAACATCACACCACTCACAATACGCACATGACGTCGGCGGGGTGGTGAGATGCACCCCGAGTATCTCACCACCAGGCCGAGTCGTGATGAAGGTTTAGTCAAATTGCCGAATCATTTAAATCTATTAACATATTTAAAAATCAAATGGTTATGAAAAAATCTGTTTTAATTCTAATGGCAGCTTGCGCCGTGTGCCTGAGTGCGTGTAGCGACAGTAAAAAAGAGGTTAATGAACCCAATGCAATCGAGATGACCGATGCCGCACCACTGGCTAAGGCTCCGGTCGCCTCGCTGCAGTTGCAGTCGGGCGAGCTTGAGGCAGCAACACTTGCCAACGAGGCTGCCCTGAAGTTGTTCGCGTTGAGTGCCGCCAACCATGCCAATGACAATGTGGTGATGTCCCCGCTGAGCGTGACTGCCTCAATGGCAATGATTGCCAACGGAGCCGAGGGCTCCACATTGAGCGAGATGGTTGATGCGCTGTGGGATAAGGCCACAGTGGAGCAGATCAACGCAATGTATAGCAAGATGGCATCAGACCTGCCACGCCTGGATGAGGAAGTGACGTTTAATAACGCTAATTCGATGTGGGTGAAAACCGGCTATACGGTTAAGAACGCGTACATCGAGAAGATGACCGATAGCTACAGGGCCGCTGTGGCGCGCAATGTGAGCTTTGGCAGCGAGGCAAGCGTTGATGCCATCTCCAAGTGGGTCAATACTGCGACCGAAGGCCGTATAACCGATTTCGGCAAAAACTTCAAGGAGCGCACAACCCAAGTGGCGCTCATCAACGCCATCTATTTTAAAGGCGCATGGAGCGAGAAGTTTGACAAGGCTAAAACGACCCAAGGCACTTTCACAACCGTTAAGGGTGACGCGCAGCCGGCAATGATGATGCATCGCCGTGCCGACATCGTGTGCTATGACGACGACAATCTCACCATGGTCGAGCTGAGTTACGGCAAGCAAGGCAAGTTCTACCTCGAGCTGTTGCTGCCGGGCAGCGGTGACCTCAAGCAGCTTGCCTCTAAGCTAACGATGGACTACCTCAACCAAATTGCGGCGAAGAGCACCGCTCAAGACGTTGAGCTGGCATTGCCGCGGTTTAGCGTGCAATCGCGTGACGACATGGCGAAATTTCTGCAAGACATTGGTGTGAAGCAACTATTTACCGACCTGGCGGACCTGTCGGGCATTGCCGACGATGCCAAGCTGCATGTGAGCCGCGTGATGCAAGAGGCGACCATTGAGGTTGACGAGGAGGGAACAGTAGCCTCGGCGGCTACCGGTGCCGATGCCGAGATAACCTCGCTTGGTAAGCAA
>CAMHDX010000266.1 GCA_946183895.1 uncultured Porphyromonadaceae bacterium
GTCAACCGCGCGTGGGGCCACACTCACCTCAAGTTTGCCTACTACAACATCACGCCGTCGATTCCCGAGGGCGAAACCGCGCCCTGCCGCAGTTACCACTTCACCCTGCCCTACCAGCGCGTAACCCACTACAAGGCTACGCTTGACCAGTCGCTATACCTGGGCAAGCACCGGCTCAACCTGCTGCTCGCCTACCAGAACAACCACCGGCGCGAGTTTGAGGAGGAGCCCCACGAGGCAGAGATGGCACTGAGGTTGCACACCATCAACTACAGTGCCGCCTACACCTACCGCCCCGCCGACCGGCACACGCTCAACGCCGGCATCAACGGCATGTGGCAGCACAACCTCAACCACGGCGAGGAGTTCCTCATTCCCAACTACCGCCTGTTTGACATCGGCTACTACGCCACGTGGACCGGTACTGTTGACCGCGTTGACCTGTCGGCAGGCGCGCGGATGGACCACCGCCACTTGCACACCATCGCGGTGGACGAGCTCTTCGAGACGCTCAAGCGCGACTACACCGGCGCGTCGTGGAGCGTGGGCGGCGTGTGGCACGCCGGCAACCATGTGAACGTGCGCCTCAACTACTCGCACGGATTCCGCGCGCCCACCGTCAACGAGCTGACCGCCAACGGCGTGCACGAGGGCACCATCCGCTACGAGGTGGGCAACAACGCGTTGAAGACCGAGCGCAACAACCAGGTGGACCTCGGCATCGACTACACCTCGGGCACGGTCGAGGCACAGCTGTCGCTGTTTCTCAACGACGTGGACAACTACATCTTTGCCCGCCGCGTGGACCGTGTCATCGACCCGCTCTACCTGACCTATGAGTACACTCAGGGCCACGGCAGGCTCTACGGCGGCGAGGCGCGCGTCGACTGGCACCCGCTGCACAGCCTGCACCTGGGCACCTCGATAGCGATGGTTGAGGGCCGCCTGCTGCATCACAGCGGTCAGGAGCGCTACCTGCCCATGATACCCGCCACCTGCTGGAAGGCTGACGTCAAGTACGAATTCAACCACCACGGCCGCACGTTGTGCAACACCTTTGTCGCGCTCAACGTGGCAAGCCACTTCAAGCAGTCGCACTACTGCGGCATTGGCGACACCGAGAGCGCCACGCCGGCTTACACCCTGCTGGGCGCAAGCGTCGGCACCGAGCTGCACTGCGGCGGGCGTCACATCGCCAGCTTGCGGCTGATAGCCGACAACATCACCAACAAGCGCTACGTGGCTCACACCAGCCGCCTCAAGCACCTGGGCATGCTCAACCCGGGCTTCAACCTCACCGTGCGCCTGTCGGTGCCTATCACTTTTTGAGTCTAATCGAAACATTTAAGCAACAATAAACTATGACTAAAGTTTCACAACACATCTTGCCGCTGGTGCTGGCGCTGCTGGCACTGCTGAGCGCGTGTAACAACGAGGACACCGGCGGCTATCCCTACCGCACACGCTACCTGCCGGTGCAGCTGGCGGGCAGCGAGCGCTGGAGCCTGCTCAACGTCGAGATCGGCGAAGTGGTGGCGCGCGACAGTTTTGCCACGAGCCCCTCGGCGGTCGTGTGCGACATGTTCTACGTGCAGCAGCCCGACGGCACCTACAACTTCTACAACGTCAACGACCCGATGAAGGCGGTCAACAGCGTGCCCTACGGCAGCGTGACGTCGTTCGGCGCCGAGGGCTATGCGCTTGCCAGCACCCGCGGCGGCTCGCTGATGCTCATCGACAAGCAGTGCCACGTGGTCAAGGAGCTCGCCAAGGACATCGCCCAGGGCTCGATGATGACACGCGGTCGCATCGCCATCGAGGATGACCGCGGCAACTGGGGCTTTATCGACGAGCGCGGCGAGGTGGTCGTGCCGTTGGAGTATGCCAATGTGAACGCCTTCCTGCACGATGACGCCACTGTCGTGTTCGCCCACGAGCAGGATGCCGACAGCGCGGCGACCTTCATGGTGATTGACCGCAACGGCAAGCAGCTGTACAGCGCGTCGACCGCGACCTACCGGCTCATGTCGCCCTACTACAGTAGCGGCGTGCTGCCCGCCATCAAGGGCGACTCGCTGGTGTGCCTGGACCACAGCGGCAAGGAGGTCGCCAATCCCAACGCGAACCACGCCGCGGTCGACTCGGCGGGCTACGACGACTTTACCCGCACTCCGGCAGGCCTGTTCCTGGTTATGAAGAAGGGCAAGATGGGACTGGTAGACAAGGACAACAAGGTGCTCATCGAGCCCACCAACGACCGGTTGTTTGACATCACGCCCACTCGCTACATCGCGATGAACGACACCCTGTGCCGCATCGTCGACGAGCACGGCAAGCCGGTGGGCGACGCCACCTTTGTCCACGCTCACGGCTCGATTGACAACGTGTACGCCAGCCGCGGCTTCATCGACCTCAACCTGGTGACGGCGAGCATCTTGTCGATGTTCGGCGCCGGTGGTGCGTGCGGTGCCTCGCCGGCGACTACGCTCATGGACATGAACGCCGTGGTGGGCGAGGACGCGCGCCCATTGGTGGGTCGCAACACGCTCACGGTGCCGCAAGGCCCCTGCATCGTGCAATACCTGTTCAACAATGACATCGCGAGCCTGCAGGCGGATAGCACTGCGACGTTCAACTACGGCGCGCGCGTGATGGCGGTCAGCATCGCGGTCAACGTGAGCCACTGCGCCACCGATGTCGAGCAGGCGATTGTCAACCGCCTGTCGGGCATGATGGGCCGCAAGGGCTTTGTGTTCGACCGCGACGGCATGTTCACCGCCGAGAGCGGCACTGCCGTTGCCCTGGGCTACGGCGGCGGCAATGTCAACCTCTACTACTACATGAACCGCAACTACGCCCAGCCGCTGCCGCGCATCATGCGGAAGTAAATAGGGTGTGACAAAATGCAATGAGGGTTAGCAAAGAAAGTCAAAATTCTTGCCGCAGCCGGTGATAAAGTTCCTCTGCGAGGCACAGATAACTCGCTCACTATGACCAAGCTGCGAGCATCTTCGAAGCTCT
>CAMHDX010000267.1 GCA_946183895.1 uncultured Porphyromonadaceae bacterium
AGCCACTGCTCGAGCGAGCTACCCTTCTTGTTCTTGAGGAACGCGGTGTAGTCAATCCACTGCGCCGCGCTCAGCTTGTCGAGCATCTCGCCGTAGTCGCCGTTGATGTACACGTCGTAGGTGCCCTCGTTGAGGTTATACTCCAGGGTGTTGGTCATGCCGCTCAAGGCGGTGGCAAGGTTGGTCTGACCCATGGCGAGGTACTTGGGCACAAGGTTGTCGTAGGTCAAGTTAGTGAGCACTGCCATGTAGTGGTTGTTATCAAAGCCGTACACATCGGGGCGGTTGGGTGTGGCCTTCGCCTTGTCGGCGAGCCACTTGAGCTCGCCCAGCAGATAGTTCTGGTAGGACTTGCTGTTGTCGGCTCCGGCGGTGCTGGCCACCAGGCGGCACAGGCGGGCGTTGTCGCGCATGTAGTCGGTGCCGTCAAGGTTGCGTGCTTTGTCCAGCAGCTTGAGCGCCTCGGCATTGTTGCCCATCAGGTACTCGGCATAACCCGCGGCGGCCTGCCACATCGAGGGCGAGACGGTCTTGCCCTCGTGCAGCACATGGGCGGCGAACGACGCGAACCGCTGCAACTCGGCGCGGTTGGTCTCGAAGCCCTGGCGTATATCGGCGTCTTCGCCGTAGTTGGTGAGGTAGTACTGCTGGCTGCTGAGCGAGGACGCCATGCTGTTGATGTAGTCCTGCACGAGGAAGGTCAGCGTGGGCGAAGACGCGTCAGCGGCATACTCCTTCTTGATGCCTTCAAGGCTCCAGCGCTGGTCCTTGACGAGCCACGCGATGGATGCCATGTCGCCCATGTCGGCGTACTCGTAGGTGGCTTCGCGTTGGCGGCCGGTGGCAATCAGCGACCAGGCGTACAGGCCGCGCATAATGTCCTTGTAGACCGTGGCGGGCAACTTGCTGCCGGTGCTGCTCCAGTAGTCAATCACGCCCTGCGCGTTGCCTTGTTGCACGAGCGAGCGCACCAGCAGCAGGGCGTACTGGTCCTTGAGGCGCGTGCCGGTGTACTGGCGGGCGGCGCGCTCTATCTCCTTGAGGGCGGTGCTCGTGGCGGCGGCTTTCTCGCGGGTGGGGTAGTCCCACGTGTCGGTGCCGGCTTGCGCCGAGATGCGCAGATAGGTGGTCAGGTGGCGCAAGTAGGCGAGCATCTCGCTGTCACCGCGCGTGCGTGCGGCAATCACAATGGGATTGTCGGTAGTCGCCAGGTCGTCAAGGCTGAGGCGGCCCAGCTGGTCAACATGCCACGAGGAGGTTTCCTCGCCGGCATACTGCCGCCAATAGTCGTACATGGGGCGCAGGCGCTCCTGGGGGTCTAACAGGTTGGAATTGTAGACCTCAAACACGTCGTAGGTGGGACGTACCCACGGGCCGCACGCCTGCGACGCGCACCATGCCGATAATGCCAGCACGCTAAGGGTTATAAATCGTTTCATAGAAGGTATTGTTATAGTGGTTCATTTGTTGGCTGTTGAGGCTGTAGAGAATGATCTGCGCGTTCATCTCGGGACGGTGGGCGGCGATGCGGTCGCGGGTGGCGACAATCAGGTCGGCGGACGGACGCATCACGATGACGCTGTCGCCGGCTTCAATCCAGGCTTGACCGCTGCGGTCGCTGTTGTACTCGGGAGTGGCATGGCGGCGCACCACGATGTAGCGACCGGGCCTCACCTCGCGATACATGGTGGTGTCATCCAGGTTGGCACTGTACAGGATTGCCTTGAACTCGCCGCGCTGATAGAGCAGCTGCCAGCCGAAGCACGGATAGGCGGCGCACAGGGGCAACCGGTAGTCGTCAAGGTAGTGCAAGTAGGGCGCAACGTGGCTCGCGTCAAGAATCGGATTGGTGCCGTCGGCACTGCGCACATCGCCGGTGTTGTACATCATCAGTACGCCGTAGTCAACCGGCGGCGGATCCATGGCGAGCTGGTGAAGGCGTATCGTCGCCGACAGTCGCCACCCCAGTCGCCGCGTGTGACTGCGCATACGCTCCAGGATGTCGTACAGCGTGCGCTTGCTTCGCAGCGTCCAGTCGCAGTCAATCTGCAACTCGTCGGCGTTGATGCCGTGAGTGTCGCACATCTGTGCCACGCGCTGCACCACGCGTGCCGCCAGCCCGGTCGTGTCACCGCTCAGGCAGTTCTCCATGATGAACACCACCGGAACGACCCGGATGCCCGCCGGCACCGAGTCGAGCCCGGTGATGGTGGCATTGGGCTGCGCCGCGCCGTGACGCATGACTACGTCAAAGAAGCGCACATACATCTTGCCCACGTCATGGCGCGTCAGAAAGTCGCGCTCGGCGCTGTCCAGGCTCATGGTGGTGCGCCAGTAGTACACGGCGGCGGGCACCGCGTCGGGCACCGCCGCGGGCGCACGCCGACACCCTGCAAGCGTGGCGACGGCTACTACCAATAGTAATATGTAGCGCAGCATTAGTCTCATCACCTGCAAAGGTAGTGCAAGGTGAGCGAAAAAACAAAATAAACGAGTCTATTTTTTCACTCAGCAGCCCTACACTATAGCAACTATAGATACTATAGATACTATAGCAACTATTAATACTATAGCAACTATATTAGAAAAGCGAGAGAACCTGCCATCAGCAGGTCCTCTCGCTTTGAGCCTCTTGTCGGATTCGAACCAACGACCCCGAGATTACAAATCACGTGCTCTGGCCAACTGAGCTAAAGAGGCGAGTGGGCAAGCGTACTACATCGCGCCGCTACAACCGACTACCCTTGCTTCGGTCAAGACCTGGGGGAATTCATCAGGAGCTGGCCGTGTAGGACTTACCCGGCTGCAAAGGTACTGCTTTTTCTTGATATAGCAAGCAAAATCGCAAAAAAAATATAATTTAAGTTTCTAAAGTGTGTTGACTAAAGTGTGTTGACGGCTTTGATTACTAATGAAAAAGTGTCGAAGACACTGGCGGGCCGAAGGTCCGACTTCATGTTAAAGGCCATGCAAGAGCCTCGAAGAGGGTCGCAGCTTGGTCCGGTTAACGCCGGAAGATG
>CAMHDX010000268.1 GCA_946183895.1 uncultured Porphyromonadaceae bacterium
GGCGCTTCTGAACGAGATCGTGAAGCGTTCCTGCGAGAACGTCGGGATGGCGTTGACGGACGGCGCGCGCGAGGTGTTCGACACGTTCGCCTACCGGCATCCGTGGCCGGGAAACTTCCGCGACGTCCGGCATCTTTTCGAAGACCTGAAGCTCAAGTCGCGCTCGCAGGCGTTCACGCACATCATCACCGAGCTGCAGGCAGCCGCCCCATACCTGAGCTATGACAAGCCCAATCGGCCGGGCGTGTACTATGGTCGCGTCACGCGTCCCGTTGTCGACTTCCTGCTCGCCAAGGTGATGCTCAATGCCGAGGTGTACGCCGACGATGACTGGACCGACAACAGCCGTCCGAGCGGCAAGGACATCAAATTCATCATCGATGGCAAAACGATGAACGCGTGGCAAGCCTGCGTGTACTACTGCAGCCTGCTTGAGGAGAGCCGCTACCGGCTTGAGGATGTCCAGAGCTACTGCTTCAGCGTGCGCAACGAGCAGTCGGTGGAGAACATCTACACCATCCCGTGTGACAAATACACCTACTCTAACATCAACGTCAACCTGTGGCGGTCGCGCCACTACAACCACGCCGCAGCACTGGGTCTCAACGGCGAGAACGGGCCGTGCGCCACGTTGGAGGCGATGAAGGTGTTCGGCTACGGCACCGAGAGTCCCGACCCGCGCCTGTACTCGACCTACTACATCGACGAGGTGTACGACCTGGACAACAATCCGGTGCTGCTTGACGACGGCACGCCGCTGGTCTACTACCCGCTTGAGGTGCGCCTGGACTTGAGCAACTCGCCCTACGAGAAAACCGCCGGCGCACGCATGGCGAAGTATGAGGTGGACCCCACCGGCCTCAAGGACGGCCAGCTGAGCGACAACGACATCGTGCTGATGCGCTATGCCGACGTGCTGCTGATGCGCGCCGAGGCGCTGTGTCGCGACGGCAAGGAGGGGGCTACTGCGCTCGTCAACATGGTGCGCAACCGCGCCGGCGCGCCCGCCAAGGCGATTGTCACGCTCGATGACATCCTCGACGAGCGCATGCTCGAGCTGGCTTGGGAGGGCTGGCGCCGCAATGACCTGATTCGCTATGGCCGCTTCACCGCTGCCACCGCCGACCGCGATGTGGTCCAGAGCGAGCTTGACGGGCACACCCTGGTGTACCCCATCCCGGGCGAGACCCTGACCATCACCGGCGACAAGCAAAACCCCGGCTACTGATGCGCGACCGCCGCGAACAGATGGCTAACGGATGGTGCCACCACCTCACCTGCCTGCCATCATGCGACGCATCCACGACCGCAATCAGCCTCATCATCTGTGGTTTCCTGTAAATCCCTGCAGGCTAAATCCGCAAAATCAGTGCAAGGAGAGCGCAACGGCAAGAAAACGGCAAATCAAGAATATTTTGTTTGCCGTTTTCTTGCATTTTTCGCTCACCTTGCACTACCTTTGTAGTTTAGTTAACACCCATAGAGGACATGAGCGAATATCAACAATATACAGCACAACAGGAGGACAAGATGATTAATGACGCCTATCGTGTGTTGCTTGACAGCTATCTGAACAGCAATCACCGCAAGAAGGTGGAAATCATCAACAAGGCATTTGAGTTTGCGCGCGAGGCCCACAAGGGCATTCGCCGCCGCAGCGGCGAGCCCTACATCCTGCACCCCATCGCGGTCGCCACGATTGTGAGCGTGGAGATAGGCTTGGGCTCGACCTCGATATGCGCGGCATTGTTGCACGACGTGGTTGAGGACACCGAGTACACGGTTGAGGACATCCGCGGCATCTTTGGCGACAAGATAGCCATCATTGTAGACGGCTTGACCAAGATTTCAGGCGGCATCTTCGGCGAGGGCGCGTCGGCTCAAGCCGAGAACTTCCGCAAGCTATTGCTCACGATGAGCAACGACATCCGCGTGGTGCTCATCAAGATGGCCGACCGGTTGCACAACATGCGCACCCTGGCGTCGATGCCCAAGGCCAAGCAGTACAAGATAGCCGGCGAGACACTATATGTGTACGCGCCGCTAGCCCATCGCCTGGGCCTGTTCGCCATCAAGACCGAGCTGGAGGAGTTGTGCTTCAAGTATGAGCACCCCGACACCTATGCCGTGATATCCGCCAAGGTGCAGCA
Organism: uncultured Porphyromonadaceae bacterium; assembly: GCA_946183895.1. Classification (GTDB taxonomy): domain Bacteria; phylum Bacteroidota; class Bacteroidia; order Bacteroidales; family Muribaculaceae; genus Sodaliphilus. Next base: position 2,151 of record CAMHDX010000268.1, read on the forward strand.
GAGCGAGCAGTCGCGCAACAAGTTCTTTGAGGAATTCGCCACCCCCATACGCGCCGCGCTGGACCGTATGGGGCTGAAGTATGAGTTCCGCGCCCGCGTCAAGTCGTGCTACTCGATCTGGAAAAAGATGGAGACCAAGCACATACCGTTTGAGGAGGTGTATGACCTGTACGCTGCCCGCATCGTGTTTGAGTGCGATGACGAGAGCCGCGAAAAGCGTCTGTGCCTGGACATCTATAGCGAGATCACCGACATCTACAAGCGTCACCCCACGCGTTTGCGCGACTGGATCAGCACGCCCAAGCCCAACGGATATCGCGCGCTCCACGTCACGGTGATGGGTCCGCAGGGCACGTGGGTCGAGGTGCAGATACGCAGCCGTCGCATGGACGATATCGCCGAGCGCGGCCTCGCCGCCCACTGGAAGTACAAGACCGGCGAGCAAGACGAGGAGAGCGGCCTGGCGACATGGCTGCGCAACATCCAGGACGTGCTTGCCCACCCGGGTCCCGACGCGGTCGATTTTCTCGACATGGTCAAGCTCAACCTGTTCGCCACGTCAATTGTGGTGTTCACCCCTACCGGTCAAGTGTTCAACCTGCCCACCGGCGCCACGGTGCTTGACTTCGCCTTCACGCTCCACAGCGAGCTGGGCGCCCACTGCATCGCCGGCAAGGTCAACCGGCAACTGCAGCCGTTCTCCTACCGGCTCAACAGCGGCGACCAGGTCGAAATCCTGACCTCGCAGTCACAGGTGCCGCAGCCCGAATGGGAGGCCCTGTTAGTGACCTCGACCGGCAAGACACGCCTGCGTCAAGCATTGCGCCACAACCGCCGCCACGTGGTCCACGTGGGCGAGAAGCGGTAC
>CAMHDX010000269.1 GCA_946183895.1 uncultured Porphyromonadaceae bacterium
GTTGCTCCACGACGCCGCCTTGCTCGTGGCGCGAGCGCTCTTGGACAGCTGGCGCCACTTGACATTGTCATGCATGTAGCACGAGATGGTGGCGTTGGCTATCGCGGTGATGGTCTCGCCGTAGTTCGAGTCGGTGCGGTTGATCACCTTCACACCGCTGACAAACGGGTCCTCACCATAGTTATCCAGCACCCACTTGCCAAAGCCTGCCAGCGTGGTCGTCACTGTCGGCACCCCGAAGGCGATGCTCTCCAGCGGGGTGTAGCCCCACGGCTCATAGTAGCTCGGGAACACCGTCAGGTCAAAGCCCGGCAACACGTCGTAGTAACTCATATTAATAATACCGTCGTTGCCGTCAAGGTAGCACGGCACGTCAATCACCTTGAGCATGTCGTGAGGCTCGTTGTGAATGCCCAGCGAGTTGATGCGCCGGTAAATGGCATCATCGCCCTCGTTGTAGAGGTTGTGGGTGATGATGGGATTGAACAACCGCTGTACCATGCCGCGCTTGAGCGCGTTGCGCAACTCGACGCGTGGCGACTTGACCCAAGCCGGAACCAGCACGAAGGCGATGACGCGGCGACGCAATGTGCTGGATAATTGGCTCAACGAGAAACGCACCATGTTCATCGCGTCAAGATAGGCGTCAATGCCCTTGTTGCGGAACTCGCAGCGGCCACTGGTGGCGACGAGCATTGTGTCGTCGGCGTAGTGCTCGCCGGTTAGCGCCTCGGCAACCGCGAGCAGTCGCTCACGCGCCGCCGCGCGGGCTCGCGGCATCTTCTCGCCTTTGGGCACAAAGTTTTGCTCAAACGCATTGGGCGTCACCATCGGCGCCCGCTCCAACAGCTGGGCGCATTCGCGCGCTGTAACATCGCTCACTGTCGTGAACGAGTCGGCGTGCTGAGCCGCGGCTTTTTCGAGCGAATGCTTGGATTGCATGTTCAGCTCACCTGCCATCTGGTCGCCATTGTAGCCACTCATGTAGTCGTACAATGGCTTGCCGTTGCCGCTGATGCTACGGCCCATGCACGTGGCATGGGTGGTAAACACTGTAGCCACTCGCGGTGCGTAATACTTGACGTGCAACAACCCCATTCCGGTGGTCCATTCGTCAAAGTGAGCGACCACTCGCGAGGCATTGCTTGCAGCGACTATGTTCTCAATAACCAGCGCCGCACCCACGGCGAACATGCAACTCTCGTCATAGTCACCATAGGCATGCAGTGAATCGACACCATAGTGCTGCCACATCTCGGCATAGATTGAGTTCTTGTGCTTGTACAGACCGTGATAATCAACCAGGATCACCATCGGCTTGCCCGGCACGTTCCACCTGCCGATGCGCACCTTGATGCCATAGGGCAAAGCAGCCGCCTTCCCCCATTTGTCCAGGGGTGTTTTAGCCTCAATAAAGTATGGGGATTCAGTGTTTGACCACAGGTCGGGACCGATAAAGATTACCTTGTCTTTATACTGTGTTTGAAGGGTCTTAGCCTTGGTTGACAATACGGCATAAATGCCTCCAACCTTGTTGCAGACTTCCCAACTCGTTTCGAACAATATGTCAAGCATATACTGAGTCTAGATATTATTGTGGCAAAGCCGATTGGCCCCACCGATTTTGTTTTTTGAGACCGCAAAATTACTAAAAAAAACTCTGATAGACAATTCAACTTCGGTCCATAGCGGTTGCCGTACATTAATAGTATTTGATAATGTGCTGATAAACAGCGATGTATCTACTATTGGATAACAGTAATTTAAAGTTTGTTAAAAAGATTTGGTACAGCTTGTAATTCAGCGTTATCGCCGCGAGTGCAATCGTTTACTTTAGTTAATTGGCGCTCAACTGGTGGCAAAAGTGTCGCCGACCGGATAAAATTGTCTATATTTGTGTCAAAATTGTGAAATTTAAAAGTTGAACTTTATGGGAAATTCCGAAAATCTTGGCGCCAACGCGCCTCAAGTGGCTCAGACCACCCTGCGTGACAGCGCGGCAATGCGTTGGACTGCGTTGCTATTGCTGGCTCTCGCCATGTTTTGCAGTTACATCTTCATGGACATCATGTCGCCCATCAAGGACTTGGTGGAATCGACTCGTGGCTGGAACTCAACGGCCTTCGGCACGATGCAGGGCAGTGAGACCTTCCTCAATGTGTTTATCTTCTTCCTGATATTCGCCGGTATCATCCTTGACAAGATGGGCGTGCGCTTCACAGCGGTGTTGTCGGGCGTGGTAATGCTCATCGGCGCGGTGATTAATTGGTACGCGTTGACCGACATGTTTGCGGGCAGCGGTTTGGAGCAGTGGTTTAACACTCACCTGAACTATATTCCTGTGTTCCACGAGCTAGGAGTAGCCCCGTTCTATGAGGGAATGCCGGCATCGGCCAAGTTCGCGGCAATCGGCTTCATGATTTTCGGTTGCGGTGTCGAGATGGCTGGCATCACGGTCTCGCGCGGCATTGTCAAGTGGTTCAAGGGTCGCGACATGGCGTTGGCGATGGGTAGTGAGATGGCGTTGGCTCGCTTGGGTGTCGCCACTTGCATGATATTCTCGCCCATGTTTGCCCGTCTGGGCGGCGTGGTCGATGTGTCACGCTCGGTTGCCTTCGGCGTGGTGTTGCTGTTGATTGCGCTTATCATGTTTATCGTCTACTTCTTCATGGATAGCAAGCTTGACGCGCAGACCGGCGAGGCTGAGGCTAAGGAAGACGAGTTCAAAATTGCTGACTTGGGCAAGATCTTGACCAGCAGCGGTTTCTGGCTTGTCGCCTTGTTGTGCGTGCTCTACTACTCTGCCATCTTCCCGTTCCAGAAGTATGCTGTCAACATGCTGCAATGCAACTTGACCTTCACCGAGGTTGACCCGAACTCATTCTGGGCATCGAGCACTGTGACGATTGTTCAGTATTGCATCATGCTTCTTGTGGCAGCCGGCGCATTCGCGTTCAACTTTATCAAGAACACCACGTTGAAGTATGCCTCACTGGTGGTGGCTATCATCG
>CAMHDX010000270.1 GCA_946183895.1 uncultured Porphyromonadaceae bacterium
GGGGAATAATGGCGCAGTGGCGCCACTTTTCTTGGGGAATAATGGCACAGTCGTGCCACTTTTCTTGGGGAATAATGGCGCAGTGGTGCCACTTTCCTTGGGGAATAATGACGCTACTCGGCGTCAAGGCGCAGCATGATGAACAGCAGGAGCGTGAAGCCCCACAGCGACGAGCCGCCGTAGCTGAACAGGGGGAGCGGAATGCCAATCACGGGGGTGATGCCCAGCACCATGCCTATGTTGATAATCAAGTGGAAGAGCAGGTAGCATGCCACACAGTAGCTGTACACTCGCGTGAACGTGCTGTGGGAGCGCTCGGCGATGGTGACACATCGCAGTATCAATGCCCCGAACAGCAGTAGCACAATCGTCGAGCCGACAAAGCCCTGCTCCTCACCGATGGTGCAGAAGATGAAGTCGGTGTGCTGCTCCGGCACATACTTGAGCTTGGTCTGGGTGCCTTCCATGAATCCTTTGCCAAACAGCCCGCCAGAGCCGATGGCGATTTGGCTTTGCCGCACGTTGTAGCCAAATCCCTTGGGGTCTTCCTCAACGCCCAGGGCGACGAGGATGCGCATCTGCTGATAGCCAGCCATCTTTGAGAATCCCCAACCCACCGCCATGCTGAAGGCTATGGATAGAACAATAAAGAGAATGATGCCCTGGATGGCTCGCATCTCGTCATGCAGCATCTCCCACAGCAGGTAGATGATTGAGATGCCAATCACTGTGAGAAAATACGCGTAGCCGTTCACCTGAACGCCCAGCGCCGTGAGGCCCCACACCGCCAGTCCGGTGCCGCCGTACCACAGCAGCAGGTTGCGCCCGGGCTCGGCGCGACGGCAGTAAACCCACAGCAACCCCACCGTGAACACCATCACGATGATTAAGCACAACGCGATGCCAAGCGGAATGCCCAGCAAACTCATCGAGGCGTACTTGAGCACCAAGATGAAGTAGATGACAGTCGTCGCGCCGGCAAATAGCACAAACCCGGGCATGCCCTCACGATACAGCACAAGGATTAACGAGGAGTACACCAGGGCGCTACCGGTCTCTTTCTCAAGAATGATGCACAAGATGGGCAGCAAGATGATGCCGCACGCGATGGCATAGTTCTTGAGACTGTTGAGCTTGAAACCGTAGGTGTCAAACAGCTTGGCAAGGCACAACGCTGTGGCGCATTTGGCAAACTCGGCAGGCTGTATCTTTACTGTGCTGGTCAGCGATATCCACGAGTGCGACCCCTTGGTGCTGCCGCCAATAAAGGCGGTGGCTATCAGCACGATGATCAGGATGACATAAATCGGGTAGGCGTAGGCCTCGAACATGCGTTTGTCAATCAGCAGCATGGATAGCCCCAGCACAAACGAGAGCCCTGCCCAGATGAATTGCTTGCCGCTGTTCTGCTCAAACGAGAACAGAGCCTCGAGCGAGTAGGTGCTGTTGGTCGCGGCATAGATGCTGACCGCGCCCGCCGCCACCATGATAAAGTAGATGATGATTGTGAACCAATCTATCTTGCGAGGTAGCGAATGTTGCTCGGGGTCGTAGTATTGTACATTCATTGCTCGTGCTCGTTTTTAGTTTGGTCGGTGGGGAAGATGGGCGACCAGCCGGGCACAGTGTGTCGGCTTGCCATCGCGTTGGCTGCGGCCTGCGACACGCCTCCCTTGTCGCGATTGAGATATTGCTCGAGCATCAGCCGCGCGATAGGTACGGCAAATGTCGCGCCAAAGCCCGCGTTCTCAACGTACACGCAGATGGCGATCTGCGGATTGTTCATCGGCGCGAACCCCATGAACACGCTGTGGTCGCGTCCATGCGGGTTCTGGGCGGTTCCGGTCTTGCCGCACACGTCCCAGCCGACAATGTTGGCGCCACGGCACGTGCCGCCGGTCACTGCCATGCGCATGCCCTCGACAATCTCGTTGTAGTAGATCGGGTCAATCGAGGTGTCGTGCCGCTCAATGCTCTTCTTGAGCACGCCCACACCCACAATCTCTTTTACCACGTGCGGAGTGATGTAGTAGCCGCGGTTGGCGATGGTGGCGCCCAGATTGGCTATCTGCAGCGGTGTGGCGAGTATCTCGCCCTGGCCGATGGCGTCGCTGATGATGCTATAGGCGTTCCAGCCTGCCTTCTTGCGCTCGTCGTAGAACTTGGTGTTGGGGATAAAGCCGCGACTCTCGCGGGGCATGTCCAACCCCAATCGGTAACCATAACCCATGCTCACCATGTGGTTTTTCCACACCTCAAAGGCTTCGCCTATCGATTTATACTTGGTGCGATTCTCAAGCATGCGCTTCAGGCCCCAGCAAAAGTAGGCGTTGCACGACGTCTGGATGGCGGGCTTGAGCGGTAGGGGAGAGCCGTGGCCGTGGCAGCCAAGCCTCATGCCACCGCTGATAAAGCCTCGATAGCACGGAAATGCGGTTGACGGCGTGATGATGCCCTCCTGCAGGAAAATTAGGCCCTGTGTGGGCTTGAAGGTGCTGCCCGGCGGGTAGGCGGCCATGTAGGCGCGGTCGTACAGGGGATTGTACTTGTTGGCATTCAAGATGCTGTAATTCTTGCCTCGGTCACGGCCCACGAGCATCTCGGGATTCCATGACGGGCTTGACACCAGGCACAACACCTCGCCGGTCTTGGGCTCAATGGCGACGATGCCGCCTATCTTGCCTTCCATCAGGTGCTCGCCCAGTTGCTGCAACTCAATGTCGATGCTCATCTTGAGGTCATTGCCGGCAATGGGCTCCACGTCGTCACGACCGTCGTGAAAACGGCCTTGCAGGCGACCCAACGCGTCGCGCATGTAGATCTCCTTGCCTTTGCGACCGCGCAGGTAGCGCTCGTAGCTCTTCTCAATGCCGAGGTCGCCGGTGTAGTCGCCGGGCTTATAGTAGTCGTCGTTCTCGACATCGGCCTTATTGACCTCGCGGATGTCGCCCAGCACGTTGCCGCCCGCCTTGTAGACATACTGGCGCAACGTGC
>CAMHDX010000271.1 GCA_946183895.1 uncultured Porphyromonadaceae bacterium
CATCACCCACATTCACCGCGCTGTCGGCATTGACATCCTGCACCTCAATGTACTGCTCGGCAAGGATGGTGTTGAGGATGTCGTTCACGTCGCCCACGTTGACCTCGCCGTCGTGGTTGACGTCACACACGTCATATTGCGGACCGTGGGTGGTCATGTCAGTGATGGTGATGTCGTCAATGTTGACGCGCGAACCGCTCACCTGGCGAATGCTGATGCGCACCGGACCGCTCACGTTGAGGGTGTAGGTGGGATGCACCTCGGTTGACGTGACGGCAATCGCCTTGTCCACCTCGATCCAGGTCGCGCCGGCATCGGTGCTGTAGTAGAGCGAGAGCACCGCGTCAGGGTCGCTGCCGTACACACATGCGTAGAAGTCGACAGTGGCGGCTCCTCCCTGCTTGTCCTCGACCATCGTGATTGACGAGTTGGTGTTCTTGCCCAGACGCACCGACTGTTCGCCGTGCGGGTGGTCGCTCGTCGTGCCCCACACACCGACATTGTTGAAGCTCCAGAAGCACATGTCGCCCTGAACCTCCTTGGTCCAATAACCACCGCCGGGGCTACTCTCAAAGCCCTCGACAAAGTTGCGCGGCGCGGCGATATAGGCAACCACATCCGCCTCATATCCGTCGATTGTCCCTGTCGACGCGGTCATCAGTCCGTTGTAGGTGCCGGCAGCCGCGGTGTCAGCCACACGCAGGTAGAACGCCTCGCCTTGAGCGTTGAGCTCAATCGAGCTTGACCACTCTCGGCGGTCGCGGCTCAACTCAAAGTTGCCGGTCACTTCGACAGTGACATCCTCCGCCACATTCTCGGTATAGAGCAAGCCCTCAATGACCGGCGACTGAGCGCCCGGCTCAAGGTTGAACACAAAGTCATCGGCACTGACCGCACGCAGCTCGATAATCACCTCCGGCTCGAGCGTGGTCACTGTCACCACGTTGCTGCTGAAGTCGGTGCCCGAGGTGAGGTAATACTTGTAGGTCGTGGCCGGGTCAAGGTTGCTCACCATATAGCGCTGAGCGCTCGCCTTGACCTCGACGGGATAACCCTCAAGCTCTGCTCCGGCGGCATCGGTGACATGCAACGTGTAGTTGCCCGTTGAGGCATCGGCATTGGTCCAGCGCGCCTCAAACGAGTTGGAGGTCACATTGGTGGCGTCCAACGCCGGAATGCCGTCAACCACAGTCGCCTTGACGGTCACGCGTACGCTCACCTCGTCACTGGAGATGACGATAATATCGCTAAACTCGCCCGCCTCGGCACTCTCAAAGTCGACGGTCATGTTCATGCCGTTGTTGGCATCAATGGCGCGAATGACGCTGCGGTCGGGCGTAAACGGCGAATTGGGATTCCCCTTGCTCACAGTCAAGTCCTTGGTCAGCGCGGTGCCCTTGACCTCGATGTCGCCATCGGTGGGCACGCCCACACGCACCACACCCATGTCAATGACCGTGCCGGCGGTCGGGGTGGTCAACACCGGGTCGGGGTCGCCCGCCTGGCCGGTCCACACCTGGTCCTTCTTGTCGCCCCAGATGTACTCGGCAAGCTCGGGGTGGTCAATAAAGGGGTTGCGGTTGTGTTGCAGGGCATACACCGCGTTGTTGCGGTTAATCTCCTTCTCGCTCACCGGGTCCTGGCGGTGCCACTTGAGCAACAGATTGATTGCCCACGTGTTGTACACCGGATAATCATTGCCGGCAAGCATGTTGCCTCCGGTCCAACTCTTGATCTGGCTATTGTAGGCGGCTGCCATGTAGAAGTAGGTGCGCGCAAAGTCGCCCTTGTACACATCGTCCGGCTCAAACACCTTGCCCGAATAGCCCGGGAAGGTGCAGTTGCCCAACTTGCCCAGCGGCTTGTTGGTGCCCACAGTGGCGACATAGGTGCCGCCGGCACATTCGCCAAAGGGGTACGCGCTGCGCTGGTTGTTCACATAGCCGTCGGTGGGATACAGGTGGAACAGGTCGCTATACTGGTCCGACTTGCTGCCGCCCCACCAGCTCTTGGGGAACGAGTGCTCGCGGTTGACACAGTCGCCCACCTGACTGTAGCTGCCGCAATGCTTGCTGCCCAGCGGAAACTTGGTCGTGGCGTACATGTCCCAGTAGTACTTGCCGTCAAGCGTGACATCGGTGGTGCGATAAGCCGACCACAGGCCGTCGTACGAAATCTTGGTGTGCGGTCCCACGATGCCGCTCAGAGCCTGCAGCAGTGCCTTCTTGTTCTTGTTCATTGCGGAGTTGTAGTAGCCCGTGGGCTCCGCCGCGTTGATGGTCATGGCGCTCAGCAACATGACCACCAGAGTGATTAACTTGGTTCTCATTGTTTGTTAATATCGGTTTTTAAGGTTTGTTGTTTATTATCTCACTTGTCGCCCTTGACCTTGCCGGCGAGCATGCCGCAGGCAGCGCTGATGTCCTCGCCGCGACTGCGACGTATGGTGCAGGTCACACCACGGCTGTTCAGGTAGTCACGGAAGGCCGCCATGCGCTCGTCGCTGCTGGTGCGCAGCTTGGGCACATCGGGTATCATGTGGTAACGTATCAGGTTGACACGCACATGCTCGTCGGGCAAAATCTCGCGCAGGGCCTCGGCGTGCTTAATGTCATCGTTGAACCACTGCCACATGATGTACTCCACGCTCAACCGGCGCTGGTGCGCGAAGTCATACTGCCCCAGCATCTCGAGCACGTCCTTGATGCCGTGCACCTTCTCGATGGGCATGAGTTGCTGGCGCTCCTCGGTCACGGCATCGTGCACGCTCACAGCCACATGCACGCTGGTCTCCTCCACGAGCATGCGCAGCTCGGGTTTGATGCCAACGGTGCTCACCGTGACGCGCTTGGGGCTCCAACCCAGGCCCCACGGCTCGGTCAAGATCTTGATCACCTTGAGCACCTCGTCGTAGTTGTCCAGCGGCTCGCCCATGCCCATGAACACAACGTTGGTCAACGCCTCGCTGTTGGGCACACTCAGCACCTGATTG
>CAMHDX010000272.1 GCA_946183895.1 uncultured Porphyromonadaceae bacterium
AAAATGAAGAAATATTAAATTATCAAGAAATTCAACCAATTAAAAAAAATCCAACCATTATCTTGAGCATTATTTTCCCGTTCACACATCAGCCATACTCCTTTATATCGTGAATAAGTAAACGGATATATAAGTAAGGCTACTATGAGCTTCAAGGAGTGAATAATATCATATACGGTCAACTTCGAGAGTTGAGAAAACATAATGCTAAATATTTATAAACGTTTGCGTAAGTATATCCTTAACGTTAGAGAGCGAAATCAGTACACTCACAAGAGGTTGGCTATCGGCCATAATAGGTTTTAAACCATGAGACATAGCGGCGCACACCTTCAGTAATATCTATTGAAGGCTCGAAACCAAAGTCACGCCGCATATCGGTCATATCGGCACTTGTTGACAACACATCTCCGGGCTGCATTGGGTACATTTCAACCTTTGCGCTCTTGCTAAATGCCTGCTCAAATGCTTTTACATAATCAATCAAGTCAACCGGATGTTCATTGCCGATGTTATAAATTCGGTATGGTGCTGATGAGGTAGCTGGGTCAGCTCTATTTGAATCCCAATCAGCCATAGGCACTGGAGGGACATCCAATAATAACAATATGCCCCTAATGATATCATCTATATATGTGAAGTCGCGACGCATATGCCCATTATTGAATAACTTTAACGGCTTATCCGCGCTAATAGCATCAGCAAACAAATAGGGGGACATATCCGGCCTGCCCCAGGGGCCATATACCGTAAAAAATCTTAATCCTGTTGTCGGTATGCCGTACAGATGCGAATAGGCATGCGCCATCACCTCGTTGGAGATTTTGGATGCCGCATATAAACTCACAGGGTGCGACACAGCATCATGCGGCGAATAAGGCGTCTTACCATTCAAGCCATATACACTGCTTGAACTGGCGTAAACCAAATGCTTGACATTGTGATTACGTACAGCCTCCAGTACGTTCAAAAAACCGACAACATTAGACCGAATATAGACATCAGGATTGGTAATTGAGTATCTGACACCAGCCTGTGCCGCCAAGTTTACTACAATCTCAAAATCGTATTGGTCAAACAACTCGTTGAGCAGTTGCTTATCTTCAATACTAAAATAAGAGAATTTGAGATTATCGTACTTGAGACTCTCAGAGCCGCTGACTATAGTGTCAATGCCCAATTCGCGCAAACGAGCTTTCTTCAACTCAATGTCATAATAATCATTGAGGTTGTCAACAATTACCACTTGATGCCCCACCTCAGCAAGCCGCTTGGCAAGATGCATCCCTATAAATCCGGCTCCACCGGTTACCAAATATTTCATGACGTTAATGCCCTATGCAATAATAAGTAAAGCCTTGTTGCTCGCACTCCTCAATATCAAAGATATTGCGTCCGTCAATTATGAGCCGTGCCGCCATCCTCGACTTCAACTCACTCCAATTGGGGATGCGGAATTCTTTCCACTCGGTTACCAAGAGCAACGCATCTGCCCCATCAACGGCAGAATACATATTATCAGCGTATTCAATCTTATCACCAATGCGGCGCTTACATTCTGTCATCGCTATGGGGTCGTACACTACAACAGTAGCACCGGCTTTGAGCAATAGGTCAATAGTAACCAATGAGGTCGCTTCGCGCATATCATCGGTCTCGGGCTTAAAGGCGAGCCCCCACAAAGCGATTCGTTTACCCGTGAGAGCCTCGGCACTACCATAGTGCGCAACCAATTTCCTAAACAAAATTGTTTTTTGCGTCTCATTAACGCCCTCGACGGCTTGCAAAACGCGCATTTCATAGCCGACCTCGCTGGCGGTTTTGATCAAGGCTTTTACGTCCTTAGGGAAACAGGATCCGCCATAGCCACATCCGGCATATAGGAACTTTTTACCGATTCGGGTATCGCTGCCAATCCCCTTTCGCACCATATTAACGTCAGCACCAACCAATTCGCATAAGTTGGCGATATCGTTCATAAAGCTGATGCGTGTCGCCAGCATACTGTTAGCGGCGTACTTTATCATCTCTGCACTGGGAATATCGGTAAAAATCAAGCGCTCGTTCATCAACATGAATGGCTTATAGAGACGCTTCATGACCTTACGGGCGCGCTCGCTTGACGTGCCAACCACAACCCTATCAGGCGACAAAAAGTCTTTCACCGCCGACCCTTCTTTGAGAAATTCCGGATTACTGGCGACATCAAACTCTGTTGACGCGCCACGCCGCGCTAACTCAGCCTCAATGGTAGCACGCACCTTCTCTGAGGTACCAACAGGCACAGTACTCTTGGTCGCAACAACGATGTAGTGGTCAATATACTCGCCTATTGTCTTGGCAACAGCAAGCACATATCGCAAATCGGCACTGCCGTCCTCATCCGGCGGAGTACCCACTGCTATAAACACCACATCAACGTCACTGAGCACTGAGGGCAACGATGTAGTGAACCTTAGCCTGCCAGCCTGAGAATTGGTTTTAACGATTTCTTCCAATCCGGGCTCAAAAATCGGTATAATGCCTTGGCGTAATTTGATGATTTTAGACTCATCAACGTCTACGCAAGTCACATTCACTCCAACCGAGGCAAAGCACGCTCCGGTCACCAATCCAACATATCCCGTTCCTACAACTGCTATCTTCATTGAAACTGGTCGTTTTATTTCTTTAGAAATTTACGTTTCACAATGTCCTTTATCATTACTCGTTCATGCGTACTCCTTCTGTGAAAGATTGAACACATGATTTTACTATTTACTAAAAACCAGATATTTTGTTAAGAGATTTTACTATTATCACTATCTCAACATCTCAAGCTTCGCCTCATCATCACGCACCACACACGACGTGTAGAGACCTATCAGCATCGTGAAGAACATCCTGATATACAACATCACGGCGTTCTTCGCAATGCGCGCATTGGATGGTTGCGATAGCTCCGACATCAATTATTGCGTCTCAATAATATTTTTTCTCAAAACCATATAA
>CAMHDX010000273.1 GCA_946183895.1 uncultured Porphyromonadaceae bacterium
TATCCAGTTTCTCCGTTTCCTTCTTTGACAAGTTTTAACCAATTATCCAAAGATCCCATGTATGATTATTCAAGATTGCTTTCACAATGTCCATATTCCTATGAAGGTGAGAGGATAGTGAAAATAATTAATAAGAACAAACTTATGTTTGAATGCCCAGTATTTAATGGCCCAAAGAATTATAAAGAGATTACAGTATTCAAACGCCAAAAATGATGGTCACAATCATGCCTTTCAATAAATACCTGTGACAAAGAAAAATTTGGGTTTTCAATGCCAAAGGATGTATTCTTCCAAAATCTTTAGTAATTTTGCACTTGCCAGTTGAACCTGCGCCATTCACTAAAATACTTTTAAATAGATGTAGTAACTTTATAATTTTAATTCTATGAAACGAATTCTCCTTTTCTCAGCTCTCTCGTTGGCTGTGTTGTCAACTGTGATGATGGGTTGTCGCCAGTCATCGCCGGTGCAAGTAGCGATTGACAGTGTCGCTTGGTACGAGAACGATTCGGCGCTTCAAGCCGACTTGGCTGCGGCTATTGCCGATGCCAAGGTCCTTGATTCGACAAAGGTGTCGCATGACTTGATGCCTATCCGCAAGGACTATCCCGGGCAAGAGTGGATTAATGTTGACGGTCATGACCTGGTGCTGGTTGTGACGCTGGTGGACTCGAGCCGTTTGCAGCGCTTCTTCAGCGGCGAAGGCCTGTATCGCATCAACCGTGAGATGGGCACATGGGTCTCGTTGCCTGCCGATTGGGTGAAACGCAGTGCGGCGTTTGAGGGTATGGATAGCGTGGCGGCTCACATGAGGTTGATTCAGATGTATGGTCTGTCGCCCGATTGCGACTACGACATCATGGTGCAGTTCTACGCCGACCCGACGGGTATCTTCCGTCCGGCTCACGACCCGGACATCACCACGACGACTGTAGGACTGGAGTTCCCGGAGTATGTCAACACTGACTACCGCATCGGGGAGACCAACTTCCGCGAGTGGTATCGCTACAGCGTGGAATCGGCGTTTGAGGATGACAGCCCGTTGCCCTGGACCCAGCTGGGTTACACCTACGATTGGCACCACGGAGCCGACAAGCATGGCGTGTCGGAGTACATTGTGTCGCACAACACGCTCATCAAGGTTAAGTCCTACGGCACCGAGTGGGAGTTCGTCAAGTCGCTAACAGGCAAGTGAGCTCGTGTGAGCACAAGTCAATCTAGACCATTTAGAGTTTCTAGACAATCTAGAGCAATCTCAACTTGCTCTACCTTCGACCTTGCAGGTCGAAGGTAGGCTGCGCCGAGCGAAAACTGCAAATAAATTTGCGTTTTCGCTCGGCTTGCACTACCTTTGTGGTGAAAAAAGTAAATGGCGACAATTTTAAATATAGAAACGTCTACTGCAGTTTGCTCGGTGGCGCTCACAAGCGATGGTCAAGTGCTTGAACATCATGAGAATTATGATGGCCAAACTCACTCGACCTTGCTTAGTGCGTATGTGCAATCGGCATTAGATTATGCTCGCTCCCGCTCGTTGACTGTTGATGCCGTGGCGGTGAGCATCGGCCCCGGGTCATACACGGGGCTGCGCATCGGCTTGAGTGAGGCTAAGGGCATCGCCTTTGGCTTGCAAGTGCCGTTGATCACGGTCAACACCTTGCAGCTGCTCACTGTCGAGGCGATGTTTAAAACCTTTGACGACGAGATGCCACTGTTTGTGCCCATGATTGACGCTCGCCGTGACGAGGTGTATCTCGCGGTGTACGACGAGGCGCTCAACGCCGTGTTGGAGCCGCAAGCGATGGTGTTGACCCCGGACTCGCTCGGTGACTTGCGTGGTTCAGATCGCAAGTTGCTCATTATTGGCAATGGAGCCGAGAAGGCTGAGCGCATCCTCGGCACTGCGCCCGACTTGCAGTTCATGCCGGACCTCAAGCCCGTAGCGCTGGAGATGATGGCGCTGAGCGAGAAGGCGTGGCGCGAGCGCCGGTTTGCCGACGTGGCTTATTCAACGCCAATGTATCTGAAGGAGTTCCAAGCTGTCAAGCCGCACAACAAGGTGCTGGAGGGACTGCAATGAGCGCCGGTCGCCTGATGTATTAACGAGAATTTATTTTGTTATGTTGATCTATAACTCTCAACTCAAGAAATTAGTGCTGCCTGAGTATGGCCGCAATGTCCAGCAGATGGTTGACTACTGCGTCGGGCTCGAAGACCGCGATGAGCGCACTCATTGCGCCTTCACGATTGTCGAAACGATGGCGCAACTGCTGCCTCAGGTCAAGCAGGAGGCAGACTATCGCCACAAGTTGTGGGACCACCTGATGATCATGAGCGACTTCAAGTTGGATGTCGATTTCCCCTACGAGGTGGTCGCGCCCAAGTCGTTGGATAGCAAGCCCCAACCCATCAAATATGACAACACGCGCATCAAGTTTCGCCATTACGGCAAGATAATCGAGCACATGATTGCCCGTGCCGCCGATTATCCCGAGGGCGAGGAGCGTGATGCGCTGGTGATGCTCATCGCCAACCACATGAAGAAGCTGATTTTCCAAATCAGCAACGAGGTGGTGGACGACGGCAAGATATTCAAGGACTTGGCATACTATTCGCACGGCAAGATACGTCTGGACCAGTCAACCCACGCGTTGCACGAGTTCCAGGCGGTTGACACCAAGCAACAGCCTTCCAAGAAGAAAAAACGCAAGTGAGGTCATGATTGCGCGCGAGGACATCATTGCCATCGGTCGCCTGGTCAAGCCTCACGGCCTGTCGGGCGAACTGGTTGCCGAGTTGGACATCGATGCTGAACTTGTTGACAAGTTCAGTTGCTTGATCATGGAGATTGACGGCATCTTTGTGCCGATGTTCGTAGCTTCGTGCCGAGCGCGCCGTGGTGGCTCGGCATTGCTCATGTTTGATGATGTCGCCGATAGCGACGAGGCATCGACCCTGGCGGGGCTGACAC
>CAMHDX010000274.1 GCA_946183895.1 uncultured Porphyromonadaceae bacterium
ATCAATGTAGTTTTGCACAAGAAATCGCAAAACTACATTTTTTATGATTGACGTATACCAACTCACCTCGCTCATCTCGGCGTTCCGTGTCGAGACAGAAAAGGAGTCCATCTCGCCGGAGACTGTCGGCAAGTTACTGCAAGATATTGTCGACCTGCTCGCCACCGCATCGACGGACGCGGAACGTCAAATCCTCGATGACTGGAGAACAAAGCCCTGCGTGAGACGTTGGCTCGCTTGACTGAAAGGCTCAACGAGCCATTCGTCACCGTGAACACCGTGACCGGCGATCTCGGTATCAAGCAAGCCCAAGACGACTACCAAAGGCTGATGAACAACAAGTCCCCCAAGAATAAACGCAAGTAGGGAAATAATCACTAACTTTGCAGTAAACTAATGGCTTTATTCAAAGTCAAATATATAAAAAGAAGATATGAGCAACTATCCATATACAACAGGCGTTAGGCTACTGATTATTCCAGTAGCTATCGCTGTTGGTGTTGTTGTCGGTCTGCTTGTGAAGTGGGATGCAGGATTGTTGGCAGGGCTTGCCACAATTATCCTGGCTCCCGCTTTGTTCATGATATTCTCAAAGAGATTGCGCAAGCCTCTCATGGATGAGGAGGCAGAAAGAGAAGAAATGAAAGAACTTAAGAAGTTTGAGCGCAAGGAGAATATAAAAGAGCTAATTGACGGAAACGATGATGACATGGATTTTGTTCCAATGAATTGACAATATGAGAATTAAAGCAATTCTACATATTTTTATGATGTTGGTTGTCTTCGTCAGTTGCGATGACTTTGACGAAGATAACTATGTGTCACTTCCTTTGGAAACGACTCTCATGAATAAATGGCATACGACCATCGGTTATGCCTATACGGGAGGCACTGTCAAGGATAAGAGATATGATAGAGTTGGCAATGTCTATTCAGACGGGAAAGTAACGGACGTTCATGCAGACTATGCAGGAAGTATTGAAAAAGATACTGAAACAAGATATAGAGTCAAGGACAAGCATTATAACATTGTCGGTTACGTTGATATTACTGACGGAACCGTCAAAAACCATATCTATGATGTAGTCGGATATGGCAGTGGTGAGAATGTTTGGAAGGCAGGTGTAATCCTGCTGCTGTTTGATGAATGATTCCTTGCGTCTTTTAAGAGCCAAAGCGGTTGGTTTACCTTTGTTGTGTAAATCAACCGCTTAACTTATGGCTATATCACTGACAATAGACGGTGCGCAGGTTGCGCTGAAGAAAGGCTCGTCAATCGAATACGTTTCGGAGAACCGTATCTTTACTGACGCGGACGACTACTCGCTGGAGATTGAACTGCCCGTTGGATATTTTTCTCACGCTCGGCAATGTCCAAGCAAGCTTGCATTGCACTCGCTTAATCGAAAAAGTGCCGAGTGTCCGCAGAACATCGCCATCTTTGGCTTCATAACCCGCAAAGACATCGACGAGCCGTTGGGAGGCTTTGGTTACTCGCGTGCCGACCGCGAGCAAGGCGGTAACGGATATGTTCCCGTAAGCCTCCAGTATAGGCCCTATGTAGCCAGGACAGCGCGCGAAACGAGCATTGCCGGCGGAGACCCCAAGGAGGCGTTTACCAACCGCTCATATCGCGGCAAACGCGTGACCACACACAATGAGTGTGACCTCGATCTCATTATTGCCACGCGTCGCCTGATGGGCGACCGCCCGGTGATTGTGAGCCTCAACATGAGCCGCCCGGCAGTGGTCGCTGAGTTCGAGCCTTACGTTGATGCTATCGTAGTGTCGTTTGGCGTGCAAAACAAGGCAAAACTCGACATCATCAGTGGCGCGTTTGAGCCGCAAGGGCTACTACCGTTCCAAATGCCAGCCGACATGCTCACCGTCGAAGCACAGTGCGAAGATGTGCCGCATGACATGACACCCTATTGTGATGCCGACGGCAATATCTACGATTTCGCCTTCGGACTGAACTGGTCGGGGCTCATCAACGACCACCGCACAGCACGTTATCGTCACCGGCGCAAATAGCGAACAGTGGCGCAGACAGCAATGGCGGCACTGAATGCCTATTCGTCGGCAGCGGCTATTCCGCTGGCTCGCTTGAACGAAAGGCTCAACGAGCCATTCGTCACCGTGAACACCGTCACCGGTGATCTCGGCATCAAGCAAGCGCAAGACGATTACCAAAGGCTGGTGAACAACAAAAGTCCGAAAAACAAGCGCAGGTAATCCTACTAAATGTAATAATAGTTAAAAATCTACACTTGATATAACATCAATGTTTTTTATTCGTTTACTATATTGTAATAATTATAAAAATAAAGATATGAGAAAAATTGCATTTTTGCTGCTTATGGCAGTTGCTATAACTCTTGTTAGTTGTGGTGGAGATGAACCAATTAACGAGGATGAACTGAAAACATACGAACTCAGAAGTAAATATAACGATAAAGTCGTTGGCTCTTGGTATCAAGAAAAACAGACTGACGCCAACAAGGTTTTCGAACAACTCCATTTTAGTGCCGATGGTAAAGTGACTGGATATGCAAAGTGGTTGCATCGTACAAAAGCAATGGTAGGTGGTGAAGAAGTGTGGACTGATTGGGAAACCGAAGAAAACGGCGATTTGAGTGGCGAGTGGTATTTGGCCTGGGAAAAGGGGCAGTCGTGGATATATCTCCATGTGACGATTTCAGGCAGCAATTATGTTTGGTATGGTGGCAAGTACCAATTCCACGAAGCAACAGCGGAAGATTTAGACTTTGAATCTCCCTTTTGGTTCATAAGTGACAACACATATACTACATACGAGAAAGGAGTATCTTCGCCATCGTTCTAATAGTGCTCTCGTCTTTTAAGGCTTCAAGCGGTTGAGTTACCTTTGCGTATCTCAACCGCTTAACTTATGGCAATATCACTGACTATCGACGGCAAAGAGGCGAGCGACAAGCCCAAGATGATTACCA
>CAMHDX010000275.1 GCA_946183895.1 uncultured Porphyromonadaceae bacterium
GCCGCTCAAAACCATGGTTTCCTCGAGCAAGTGAAAGTGCATCGCGAGCACGCCTCCGAGATGATAAAGGAATGGCTCACTAATGCCCAGCGAGGCAACGCAACTATATATATCAACGGCGAGACTATCCCGATGTCGGTCAAGCACTTGTCATCTACACTCAATCACATTATCAGCCCCAAGGTGTTCCCCAAGGGCCCCGATGCTATTGAAATAGTGAGACAACGGGCGCCGCAAACCTTTTGGAAACCTCAAGTTTCTAAAGAGATTATCCGCAAGGTAATATTCGCAACATCGCGAACCGAGCTTGATGAGCTACAATCAGCGATGGCTCCCTTCAAGTTCATTATCCAGGATGCCCTTGACGAAAATCTGCATTGGCGACCCGATATGCCTGCCGACCATCCACTCCGAGCTGTATATGATTTTATCAACGACCGCATCAAGTTTGCAAACAAGTCATTGTACTTCAACTTCCAGGAGAAGTTTGAAGACTTGCTCCGACCGCCTTACGGGCTTTCAGGCAACTATGCCTCGGCAGGAATGGTTGCCTTTGCGCTTCGCAACTGGGCGGGCAAAATCTTTGATACACTTGGCAAGCCACGCGATACCCACAACCTGGTGGACGACATTACAGAGCTTTTCAACGTGTGGGAAAAGGGCAAGAGCAGCAACAAGCTCAACTTCAAGTTTCAAACCCCCGAGGAAGGGAAACTCTGCAAAGCACTTGTCAGACTATTCAGGCTTGATAAGCTGCAGGGCTATAATGATGTCTCCAGTCTCAAGGATGCTCGATACGCAATCACTGCCTCGTTCCTTGAGGATAAGGGGTATCCGCTGTGGGTGCTGAAGTATATTGACGATGACTTCGCTTCGACCCACCCGGCACTGACCATTAACGATGACATACGCCGTTTGTTTGATAATATCGTTGACATTTGTAACGAACGTGATCTCAAGAATCCAGCGTTGGTCAAGGAAACCCTTGAACTGATTGAAAACTACAAAGTTGACATTCCGGATTACTTCAGTCGCGAGGGGGCGTTTGAGAATGGATTCAACAACTTCTTGCTCTCGCAGCCTATTGTGGATTTACAAGAAGACGAAATCCCAGATGCGTACGACTACATCGGCAAGCACCTGCAATCAACAGTAGGTTACTGGACCGAAGAAGAGGTGGCAGACCGTCTTAAAAACTGGCGCATGACCAAAAACGCTGAGATAGAAGAGGAGCGCCGCCGTCGTGAGGAAGAAGAGCGCCACTGGCATGCGGTTCAGGAGCAAGATAAACTTGAGCAAGAACGCCAAGAACACGAACAACTACAGACTGAGGTCAACCGTATCAAGGGAGACCCCGAGGTGGTAAAGCGCAAGAAAGTGACGGCACGACAGTACATAGACTCGATTGACGACCCCGTGAGATTGCGCAGCTTGCTTGACGCGGTAATCAACGTTGGCTACGAGCAAATCCTTGACATTATTCTTTCAAACAATAAACCCGACGACAATGCATAAGTCATTCGAATCTCTCGATGATCTCTTTGCCTACATCGGAGAGGACAAGGATTGGCAAGGAGCCAATAGCGGACAACACAATCGCTATCCCATTCGTTTTGTGCTGTTCGATAACTTTGCCGACTTCAACGATTTTATTGTCAATCGTCCTGACAAGATTTTCAAGAACCCACTCAATAGTCTGCTCGAGGCGGAGTACCCCGACACATTTGTCACCTACTCGGCGTTAGCTCAAGAGATCAAGGGAATTGTGTCGCGGTTGCCGGCAAATGATTTTGTAATCTATCCATTCTCCGAGATGGCCCGCTTTTATCCTGCCAAGGAATTTGAGAGTCTGATAAAATCCATCCGCCTCAAGCAACCACCCGAAGACTCTCAGACCGAGCGCATACGCCTGTACATCCCCATCGTGGGCATGCAGAACAAGATGAGTAAGTTCTTTCAGGACAATCAAACCTTTGTGTGGGAGTACAAAAGCCGCAGCGAACGTGGTCAATATAACCTCATCATAACAAATGGTACAACCTACGGTGTCGCCGGCTTGACAAGCAATTTTTCGGTTGTGCGAAACCTCACCGAGTGGCTCAAGTTGTGGACTAAAGGCGAGGATGTCAAGAAGAATATTATCTGTAGCTCAACGTCTATCTTTGACAATGCACACTATGCTCAACCCGACAATGCGTTCACCTATGTTGCATGCCACAATGCCTATGATTTTCTTGTCAAAGGATTGCAACTAAACTTCGGTATTGATGAGGAACCAAAAGAAGATGAGCTCAAATATTGGGAAGAACTTGCCGCGTTAATTGATGTCACGACCTTTGACTTCAACACGTTCACCAAAGAGCGATTTGACGCGTTCAACCTTGATAACAGCTTGGACTTCCTCAAGGCATGGGATGATTGTGAGGATGGTTTTGACCGCTGGCTGTTGACGCTATACTTTAAGAAGATTTCGCATGGAAATGGCTATGTCAACTTTGCCTTGACACAATGCACAAACCTGAGTACGTCGGAGTTATTCTCCAACATAGCCACCGCCATCTTTGACACGGCAATGACCGATGCCAACATGCGCGAGCGCCGGCAAGCCATGCAACTTGCCGCGAGCCGCAATGTCAAGCTCACCGAGATGGCCGAAGCACGATTGAACGCAAAGTTAGAAGCTATTGCGGCTAATCCTGAGCAGGGAATGTATGTGGTCAAACAGTTGCTCACATCGCTATCACAAAGCGAACGACGACTGATGGTGAAATGGGTGGGCCAAGGCCAACTCTTGCCCAGCGAAGTAAAAGATATATATCCTGACTTATACCACTACCTCAAGCCATTGAAGTTGTCACAGATTGATGAGAATAATAAGTGGATTAACAACTACTTTGGAGCCTATCGCGCGTCAAAACTCAGCAATCACATCAACGACGAAGTAACCAATACAGTCCGG
>CAMHDX010000276.1 GCA_946183895.1 uncultured Porphyromonadaceae bacterium
TGAGGATGCCGGCAGCGGCGATGTGCGCCGGGTGGGCCGAGTAGGTGGCGATGTCGTCAAAGTTGTCGACGGTGACGGTGAGCATGACATCGGCGCTCTCATCTGGATTGATGTTGACACCGGTCACGACATCGCGAATCACGTCAATTTGATCTCGCAATGCAAGTATTGCCTCGCTGAAGCGCTCAGCAAGTTCACGACGCTGCTCGGCAGTGCCGTTGAGTCTAAAAATTACGGTATGCTTATACATCTTTATTTAGTGTTTTGTGCAAAGGTACTAAATTTTCTATAGATTTTTTAATACCTTTGCAGTCAATTTTGATTTTTAGATGAAACATTTGCTAATAAGTGGCCTCTTGATGGCGTTAGATTGCACACAAGTAGCCGCTCAAGATACATCTGCCCCCGCCATGGTGGAGCTGGCTGACACCACTGCCACAATGGTCGTGGAGCAGCCCGACTCGCTAGTCGTTGACACCGTTGCGAAGCCACGGCGTGGGTTCTTCCAGCGGGTGGCTGATTATTTCACCGAGACCGAGGAAGAGGTGCAGGCTAATGCCCGTAAGAAGTTTCGTGTCAGTTTCCTGGGCGGTCCTAGTTACTCGAGCGACACGGGCTTTGGCATAGGCGTGGCGGGTGTCGCCAACTATCGTTTGCCGGGGTGCGACTACCCGCAGCAGCCCAGCACCCAAACCGTGTTCGGCAACATCACCACTAAGGGCTTTTGGGCGGTCGGCATTGAGGGCACCACGTTGTTCCCGCATGAGGACAAGCGCCTCAACAGCGAGTTGGTGTTCAGCTACTCGCCGCGCAACTTCTGGGGAATGGGCTACGAGCGTGGTGAGGTCAAGGACGGCTACACCAAGTTGCACCAATACAGCGCGCGAGTGGCGCTTGAGATGCTGTTCAGGCTCAAGGGAATGTTCTACGTCGGTCCGGCGGTGCGCTGGGACTTTGCCAAGAGCGGCAAGGTAGACCGTGAGGAGTTGTTTGAGGGTCAAGACCGTGTTGTGCGCAACTATGGGTTTGGCTTCGTGGCGCTGTATGACAGTCGCGACGTGATGAACAATGCCTACAGCGGCTGGTACTTCTATCTATGCCAACTGTTCCGCCCCAAGTTCCTGGCGAACCGTTACGCGTTTTCGACCACCGATGTCAAGCTGTGCCACTATCGCAGGGCGTGGACCGGTTGTGTCATCGCGGGCGAATTTCGCACGACGTTCAACTTCGGCAATCCGTCATGGGCGATGATGAGCATGCTGGGTAATACGAGCACGATGCGCGGCTACTACATGGGGCAATATCGCGACAAGCACATCACGACGGTGCAGGTGGAGTTTCGCCAGCGTGTGTACAAGCGCAACGGTCTAGTAGCATGGGTTGGCGGCGGCTGTGTGTACCACGACGGCAAGTCGTTCAAGAATTGGATGCCTAACTATGGCATCGGTTATCGTTTTGAGTTTCGCAATCGTGTCAATGTCCGTTTGGACTATGGCTTTGGTAAGAAGGGCCAAAGCGGCTTTATGTTCAGTGTAAACGAGGCATTCTAACATTAAGATAAAATTATGTGGAGTAAGATTAGACAAATACTTGTAAATCCGCGATTTCATTACTGGTTCACCCTGTTTGTATTCATGTTGCCCAATCTGGGCATGTTCTACACCGAGAGCACCGGTTTGCTGACGCGCATTGTGGCGGTCGTATTGCCCCTGGGGGTGTACATGATAGTGCTGACATTGTCGCGCAGGGTGGGCAAGGTTTTCTGGTGGATGTTCCCGCTGGTGATTGTCATGGCATGGCAGTTTTTCCTGCTATTCCTCTTTGGCGAGAGTCCCATCGCGGTTGACATGTTCCTGAATTTGGCTACGACCAATGTTACTGAGGTGAACGAGTTGTTGGGCAACATGATCAGTGTGATGGCACTGGTTGTCGTCATGTACGGCAGCGCCATCGCCCTGGCGATAGTGTCGCTCAAGAGTCGCCGGATACTTGACGACGGCTTTGTGCATGGCATGCGCTACTGGGGCTATATAGTGACGGCTATCGGCCTGGTGCTGCTGGCGGTCAACTTTGCTACCGACAAGCGCTTCAAGCTGCAAGATGATGTGTTCCCCGTCAATGGCTTGTACAACCTGGGCATCGCCGTAAACCGTTATACCCAGGGCGTGGTCAGGGTGGACGACTGGCGCGCGTTTGACGCGGCGCCAGTGTGCAGCCACAATGACAGTGTGCCCGAGGTCTACATCCTCGTGATAGGCGAGACCTCACGTGCCGCTGACTATGCCATCTTGGGCTACGACCGCCCCACGACGCCGGCGCTGACGGCTCTGGGCGACAGCATCGTGAGTTTCAGCGACGCCATCACGATGAGCAACACGACCCACAAGAGTGTGCCGCTGTTGCTCACCGGTGTCGCCTCGCAGCAGTCCATGGATAGCCTGTATACCCAGCGCGGCATCATCAACGCGTTTTCCCGCACCGGCTATCAAACCGCTTACTACAGCAACCAGCGCCGCAATCACTCGTTCATCGACCGCCTGGGCAGCGAGGCGGACGAGGTGAAGTTCCTCAAGGACAGTGTGTTGCTCGCTAACGTCTACGACGAGCAACTGCTACAGTTGGTACAGGGTAGGTTGGCTCGCTATCAAGGCGGCAAACTGCTGATTGTGCTACACCTGTACGGGTCGCACTTCAAGTACGACGACCGTTATCCCGAAGGCTTTGCCCGCTTCACGCCCGACCATGCTCTCAGCGCCGAGAAGGAGTTCCGCGATGAGCTAATCAACGCCTATGACAACACTATTGCGTACACCGATAATATATTAGGCAACCTGATCGCGCAACTTGACAGCCTGCATGTGGCATCGGCATTGATGTACACCAGCGACCATGGCGAAGACATCTTTGACGACTATCGCGGCAGGTTCCTGCACGCGTCGCCC
>CAMHDX010000277.1 GCA_946183895.1 uncultured Porphyromonadaceae bacterium
AAGTGATACCGACGAGTTATATGACCGCGTTGCCGAGTTTGACTGGCAGCAGGTGATGAGCGAGAAGCAAACGTTCGCCATCAGCGTGACCGCCTCGGGCGAAGTGTTCCGCAACTCGCAGTTTGTGACCTACAGGGTCAAGGACGGCATTGTGGACCACTTTATGCGCTCATGCGGCACGCGTCCGTCAATCCGCGTCACCAATCCTGATGTGCGCATCGACGTGCACATCAACGGCGACGAGGTGACATTGTCGCTCAACACCAGCGGCGAACCGCTGTACAAGCGCGGCTGGCGTGTGGCGCAGACCGACGCGCCCATCAACGAGGTGCTTGCCGCCGGCATCATCCTGCTGACCGGCTGGCACGGCGAGAGCGACCTGATTGACCCGATGTGTGGCAGCGGCACGTTCCTGATTGAGGCGGCGTTGATTGCGACCAATGTGGCGCCGGGTGTGTTCGCTCGCGAATATGCCTTCCAGCGCTGGGCTGACTATGACGCCGAGATGTTTGATGAGATCTACAATGACGACAGCGCCGAGCGTGAGTTTACCCACAAGATTTACGGCAGCGACATCAACCCCAAGGCTGTAGCCATTGCCCGCAAGAACGCCAAGAGCGCGTCAGTGCTGCGGTATATGGAAATCGAGCTTCGCGCATTGAGGAGATCACCGAGGTCCCCGCCGGCGGCATCATTGTGAGCAATCCGCCCTACGGCAAGCGCATCGGCGGCGAGGAGGACCTGCAGGCGTTGTACAGCACGATAGGCGAGCGTCTCAAGCATGTATTCACCGGCTACACGGCGTGGCTCATCTGCCGTGACGACCGCGAGTTGGTGCGTCACATCGGCCTCAAGCCGTCGCAGCGCATCCCCGTGCTCAATGGCTCGCTCGAGTGCAACGTGCTGGAGTATGTGATGTTCGACGGCGAGTACAAGGCGATGCGCAGTGCCGGTGGCACCATACGCCATGAGCGCCGCGAGCATGCCGGTGCCCGGCGAGAGCGTACCGGCGAAAAGCGCGGTGACAATCGAGACCGCAGGCGCCCGCGTCGTCACGACGACACCCACAGCGAGGAGTACGCGCGACGGGTGTTGCGTGGTCGCCAGCCGCGTCTGGGCGAGGACAAGACCGTGCCGGTGATGCGTGAGCGCCGTCGAGGCAAGCGCGTGGAGGGCGATGGACAAGACAACGCGAATTGACCGGATAGTATCGGGGCAGGGCCTAATGGCCATCTCGCTGCAGGTGCTAATCATCGTCGTGCTGGCGATGCCCCCCGGTGTTGCTATAACTGACGATGCCGGCGGCGTGCATCGTGGCTTGCTCTACACCGTGCGCGAGGCTTATTCGCTCTCACCGGTGTGGTCAATCCTCATGCCGATATTCACTGCCATTATGTTGTGGCTACTCAACAAGGCCTACGACTACGTGCGCGATGTGCCCATCATGGCGGTGACTATCTTTATCGCGCAGTTGCCGGCATGGCGCGATGCCATTGTGCTCGGTGCCGGGACTGTGATGCCGCTGGCTGTTGCTTTGCTGGCTGTGGTGGTGTTTGAGTCGTTTGACGACAAGAACTCGCAGCGGCGCGCCGTGTCGGCGGCAGGCATTGTCGGACTGGGTGCGTTGTTTGACTATGCCTACCTGCTTGTGGGCATTCCGGTGGTGCTGGGCTTAATTAATGCCAAGGCATTCTCCTGGCGTGTGGCGGTCGCTACAGTGCTGGGTCTGATCGCGCCGGCATGGGTGGTGCTAGCCACCGGGCTGGCTCACCTCAGCGATGTCAATGCGCTATATATTCACCCGATATGGCTTTATCAGCCCGAATCAATGGTTGAGGTGGTTGAGGCGACGGTGGTGGGCATGATGTGCCTGACCGCGTTCGTCATCATGTTGCTCAATCTGGTGGCTACCTTCAGTTTACGGCTGGTATTGAGGGTGTATAATTCTTACTTTCACTTTGCCACCGTCGCGGTTATCGTGGCTATTGTCATTGATTACGGTTGCGTGGCCACTTACTTGCCGTTGCTGGCGATGTGCATTGCCCATCAGGTGGCGTTGCACTTCTCCATGTCGCGCTCGCTGCGCTCGTTGCCTGCGGTGATTGTACTTGTTTTGTCGGTCTTGTTATTGGGATTCAGATGCTATCCGATGATAATAAAATAAAGGTGCTGGTCGAGGCTCATGTGCCCTATGTCAAGGGTATGCTCGAAGGTGTGGCGCGTGTGCAATATCTTGAGCCGGAGGAATTTACGCCGAGTGCTGTGAGAGATGCCGACGCGCTGATAGTGCGCACTCGCACCCGCTGCGATGCAGCGTTGCTCGAGGGTAGCCGTGTCAGGTTTATCGGGACCGCAACGATTGGCACCGACCATATTGACGCCGACTACTGCCGCCACGCGGGCATCACCATGGCGAGCGCCCCCGGGTGTAACGCTCCGGCGGTGGCGCAATGGGTGATGGCGTCAATCGCGGCTTGCCATCGACAAGTCGCGCAAGCCTCGCCGGTGTTTGTCGGCTCAACACTGGGTGTGATTGGTGTGGGCCATGTGGGCAGCATTGTGGCGCGCTGGGCGCGCTCGCTGGGCATGAACGTGATGCTGTGCGACCCGCCGCGAGCCCGTGTCGAGGGCCCCGACGCGTTTTGTCAGCTCACCGATGTTCTGGAGCATTGCGACATCATCACGATACACACGCCCCTGACCAGGCAAGGTGTTGACGCTACCTATCATCTGGTGGATAACCGATTTATGGAGGCGGCAACACGCTGCCGTCTGCTACTCAACGCGGCGCGCGGCGCGGTGTGCGACACCGAGGCGCTGCTCGAGGCATCACGCCGCAGCCCGTCGCCCCTGCTGGCGGTGGATTGCTGGGAAGGCGAGCCCGACATCTCGCGCCCGTTGCTGGAAGCCGCGACCGTTGCCACGCCTCACATTGCCGG
>CAMHDX010000278.1 GCA_946183895.1 uncultured Porphyromonadaceae bacterium
CATGTTACGGCGATCCCCCAGGTAGCGGTACTTCTTGCCATTGTACTGGAAGCTGCTCTTGCCGTCGCGCTTGGTGACCTCACGCTCGAACATCCAGCTCACACCGGCACCGGCATACACAGTAGCCTGATAAACGCGGTTGGGCTTGTAGCCACAGAACAGGTTAGTGAGGTTCACCATCACATCACCCTTGAAACCGAGGTTCCAGAAGCGCTGAGCGAAGTAACCCTTCTGAATGAGGCTGTAGGGATAGTCAACGACACCGACAGCAGTGCGGAATGCGCTACCAAGACCGGTAACACCCGACTGTGAGGGCAGCGTAGCGCCCTTGTTCTGGCTCAGGTCGGCCTGAACGCGGAGACCGATAACCGGCGAGAACCACTTACCAAAACCGAGGTTAGCCTTCGCACCGATGCGATCGCCAAACTTGGCCTTGCTGTCAAACTTGCTGAGCATGATGCCGACACCGCCCTCAGCGTCGATGAACCAGTTGTCACCGAAGCTGCTCTGCAGGTAGCCCTGTGCAGGATCCTCAACATACGTCGTCTCCTGAGCATTAACTGCCGCGGGAGCGAAGAACATAGCACTTGCAAGTGCAAACAAAGTAATTTTCTTCATAGACTTAAGCTTTGAATTACTATCTGTTAAACATTAAAAATTAGTCTACACACAAAATATTGTGCAAATATAGGTATTTTTTTTGAATTGACACCTATATTCGCACAAAAAATTCGCTTTTTTTGTTAAAAAAACATCATTTAAGCATTTTTAGTATCTCATTCGCCACATTTTGGGCAGTGAAACCGAATTTCTCGTCAAGCACCTTGTAGGGTGCGGATGCCCCAAAGTGGTCCAGGCCGTAGATGGTTCCGGTGGGCACCACAGCGCGCAGGGTGCTGGGCAGACCTGCCGTGAGGCCAAAGGCTGGCACGTCGGCGGGAATCACGCTCTCGCGATAATCGGCATCCTGGCTCAGGAACAGACCTATCGAGGGCACGCTCACCACGCGGGCGCGCACTCCGTCGGCGGCAATAATCTGGGCGGCAGCAACCAGAGTCGAGACCTCCGAGCCGTTACCCACAAGCACCACATCAGGATTATCCACCTTATTAATTATATAGCCACCCCGCTCGGCCTGCAGCGCGTCGCGATAGCGGTTGCCGCTCTCGCTAGGCAACTCGGGGATGTCCTGGCGCGACAGAATCAGGGCGGTGGGCGTCAGCGTGTTCTCCATCGCCATCTTCCATGCTACAGTGGTCTCGGCGGCATCGGCGGGACGCAGCACGAGCATACTGTTGCGGCCATGGTGGTTCTTGAGCTCCTCCATCAGGCGGATTTGCGCCTCCTGCTCCACGGGCTCGTGGGTGGGACCATCCTCGCCCACACGGAAGGCATCGTGGGTCCAGATGAACTTGACCGGCAACTCCATCAGTGCCGACAAGCGCGCCGCAGGCTTGATGTAGTCGCTGAAGACGAAGAAGGTGCCGCAAGCCGCAATCACACCGCCATGCAGAGCCATACCATTGATGATTGCCGCCATCGCCAGCTCGCTCACGCCGGCGTTGAGGAAGGCGCCCTTGAAGTCGTGGCGCGTGAAGGCACCCGCCACCTTGAGGAAACCGTCGGTCTTGTCGCTGTTGGCAAGGTCGGCGCTGCTCACAATCATGTTGCCAACCTGCTCGGCGAGGGCCTTGAGCACGGTCGCGCTGGCGGCGCGGGTGGCGCAGCCGGGCTTCTGGACAATGCCCTCCCAGTCGACCTGGGGTGCCTCGCCGGCAATGTAGCGGCGCAAGGTCTCGGCAGCCTCGGGATTGGCAGCCGCCCATGCCTGCTGCGCGGCTTTGCGCTCCGCCACGATTTGGCGCAGGTGCTCGGCGCGCTCGGCATACAGCTTCGCGACATCGGGGAAGGTTGCCCACACATTATTTAAGTCGCCACCCAGGTGCTCGATGGTGCGCTCAAAGCTGGCGCCACTCTTGCTCAACGGGTTGCCGTGGGTGCTGCATTGACCCTCAAAGTTGTCGCCGCTCTCGGTGACCGCGCCGCGACCCATCACGGTGTGCCCCAGGATGAGCACCGGCTTGTCGGCCTCGGCCTGCGCGGCCTCTATCGCCTCGGCGATGGCGACGGGGTCGGTTCCGTCAACCTCGATTACGCGCCACCCGAAGGCGCGATACTTGGCGGCGGCGTCCTCCACGGTGACGGCGTCACAATTGGTGGACAACTGCACACGGTTGCTGTCGTAGAACATAATTAGATTGTTCAGGCCCAGGTAGCCGGCAATGCGCGCCGCCTCCTGCGAGATGCCCTCTTGCACACCGCCGTCGCTAATGAAGGCGTAGGTCTTGTGAGCCCAGGTCTCGCCAAAGCGCTCCACGATGAACCGCTCGGCAATGGCGGCGCCAACCGCCATCACATGGCCCTGACCCAGCGGCCCGCTGGTGTTCTCCACACCATGCTTGGGGTCCACCTCGGGGTGACCGGGAGTGATGCTGCCCCATGAGCGGAACGCCTGCAGGTCCTCAACGCTATACTTGCCCGTGAGATGCAACACGGCATAGAGCATGGGCGACATGTGACCCGGGTCAAGGAAGAAGCGGTCGCGGGCGAACCAGCAACCATCGTCCGGGTCGTGAACAAGGTAGTTGGAGTACAAGACGTTGACAAAGTCCGCTCCACCCATCGCTCCGCCGGGATGTCCGCTCTTTGCCTTCTCGACCATGGCGGCGGCGAGGATGCGGATGTTATCGGCGCCACGTGTCATGAGTTTGCTGTCAATTTTCATTGTAATATTTTTTAAGATTATATTAAGAGTTTGAATTGAGGTAACAAATTTAGACATTATTATTTAACTGTCCAAATTTATAGCCCAAAAAGATGTCGCCACCCCTCAAAAAGAGATTGCCGCGGCAAGCGGCTTGA
>CAMHDX010000279.1 GCA_946183895.1 uncultured Porphyromonadaceae bacterium
GTGACGTTGAGATAACCCCTTTAAGCATAGCGATTGCGCGGCGAATACTCTGTGTCGTGGCATCGCGCTCATCTATTGTTACTAAAATCTGTGTCATATCTTTTAATCGCTATTTTTTGCAAATATAGTGCATATTTCCGATTTGGCAAAACGGTCGTGCCCTTTTTTGCCGATTCTCAATCATTATCCCCGACCATCCACAATCAGCCCCCCTTCCATGTCGTCAATGCAAAACATCGCCACGACTCTCCTCCAACCTTCAAACACTAGCCTTCAAAATCCACATATTTTCATTTTCAATCATCAAAATTTGCTATTTTCAGTCATTATGCCTATATTTGCAGCAATTCAGGCAATCTTGTAGCGTCAAGCTCTTGCCCGATGACATATATTGAAAGCGTTTTTGCGTTATCTTCTTCACGAAATTTCGGCAAAATTTCAACACTCGAGGATAAAGCAGTAATCAAGACGCTCATGTGTGCCTATGCTTATCCCCCGTAGGCGGGGAATAGTATATCGGCATGGCGTGGGGGATACTGTTTATTTGAGTGTAGGCATGCCGAAAGCCTCGTGAAGAATAATCAGACAAGTCTCCACGCTTTTGTTTTGTGCCATTTTATTAACAATATCGTGCTGCATGAAAAGAATTTTTTTGTGTTTTCTATTGATGAGTTCCTGCCTATCATTGTTTGCGCAATTTGTTGGCGATGATTATGAGGCTATGATTGTTGTTGGCGATGCATTACTTGGTTGTGTGCTAATTGTTGTATGTTGCGCTGCGATATCGGGCCTTTGCTATTTATTGGGTCGTCCCATGCTGGATTCTCCAAGCTCTAAGAAGCAGAATATTGGTGTATTTTGTGTAATAATAGGAATGCAGGCTTTCGGTATGGGTATGATATTCGCATTTCGAATATGGTGGTTGATTTTAGGGATTTTTATTATAGGCGTAATTTTGTCTCAAATTTACTTCCATATTAAGGGCGATTCTTAGAAATATTTTGCTGATTCTATTATGTTGCCACCAAAACTAAATTTTTTTGACAAATCATTCTATTTGTCTCATTATTATGTGATCCTTGCCACAACACTGTGATATGAGTGTTGAAGCATATCAAGCGCAACCATAAAGTCACCCGTTGCCACGGCAATGCATCGCCAGATGTTAAAGTTATTGAATCCCACAGGATTGTTTACATCGGAAATATTGGCTCAGTGCGGTGACGTAGCGAGTAGGTGTGAACGTCAGTCACGGACATTCCAAGTGCACCATAGACACATCTACCGCATGTATGTGCGATGAAAGCCTTCTTCAGGCCAATAATGCGAGGTTGAACCTGTGCCAAGAAGTAGTTATCTAGAACGTCTGATATGGTGCAGAATGGGGTATTGTTCCTTTAACGTCTTGTGATGTCGCCCAACTAAACACAACTAATTGTGGGTCAAGAGGTCTATTATATCACGTTAAGGCGTTTATTATTACGTTAATTTTGCTTAATTGTTGGTGTAAACCGAGAATTATCAGTATATTTGCAGGTTGAATAGTCGGGTCTGATGGGTTCGGCGTGAGAATTATGAATTATTGATTAAGTTAAAAATAAATGAAACGTATTATTCTTACTAATCTGGTGGCGTTGCTGGCAGTGGTGTCGGCAACGGCAGGCAATTTCAATATGTATATCAAGGATTTTGCCATCGCTGCGGGCGAGTCCCGCTCGATTTATGTCATGTTTGACAACGATGAGGCGATTTACAGTCTGCAGTTTGACCTCCAGTTGCCCGAGGGGCTTGAGGTGACTGATGATGACTGGGCAACCTATCCTGATGTGTTTGAGACAGACCGCGTGCCGACCGGACCTCGCGGTCGCGCGATTTGGGATACAAATTCCGCTTTTCAAAACGATGACAAGTCGCACATCCGTGTCACGTTCACTAATCAGTATAATAGCGAATTGCCTGTTGGCATGGGCGCGCTATTTGAGATTGTGGTGCACGCCAGTGCTGACTTTGCCGGTCCGGCAACCGGTACAATCTCCAAAATTGTGGTGACTAGCGTGGTTGACCCGAGTGTGTCCATCAAGCCCGCTGATACGAGCTTTGATGCATGCGTGTCGGTGCCCCTGGCAGACATTGTCACCTCGGGTGAGGATGACACTAAATACTTCATCTCCAACGCTGTCGCTGTGGTGGACTACTCGGTGGAGACAGGATTTGCCATCGTTACTGATGGCAGCAACAACTGGATGCGTGTTGAGGCGTCAAGTGATGTGCTGAGCGCGATAGGTGAAGCCGGTGGTGTGGCAGCGTCGACGTTGGGCGGCATATTGAGCGATGCTCAGCGCAATCAGGTGCTGACACTCACGTCAGACCCTGTTGTGACTGAGGAGTATCCTCTGATTGATGTTGCGACTACGGATCTATCCGATAGCTTTGAGTATCCTGCCAATGCGGTGGTCACGTTCAAGGGCAATTACTTTGTCGAGAATGGCGTCCCCACCCTGCGCGCTTCGGCCAAGGCCAATCAGGAAACCGGCTCCAAGGGCCAGAGCCTCACACTCGACCTGAGCTGGATGGACGGTGAGTTTGAGTTCGTGGAGGCGACCAAGTATCAGATTAAGGGCGTTGTCCGATTGAAGGAGCCCTGGAGCGGCGCGCCGCGCCGTGCGCGTTCGAGCTACGACTACGATTTCCAGAACTACACCTTGTCGCCTCTGCGTTCGAGCGACATTACCGAGGTGGTGATGCCCACTGCTGTGACCGATGTCGAAGCCGCCAAGCCCGTGGTGAGCGTGGTTGACGGCACGATCGCAGTTGACGGCGCCAGCCGTGTTGATGTGTACAGCCTGGACGGTCGCGCGGTTAGCGCAACGCCCGGCGCAGGTGTGTACGTGGTGGTTGCCGATGGTGTCG
>CAMHDX010000280.1 GCA_946183895.1 uncultured Porphyromonadaceae bacterium
CGACCGCATGTTGAACGAGACCGTCAAGGAGAAAGAAGAACGGCTCGAAATCTTCATTCCCAACGGTCCGCGACTGGGCAACAAGGTGATTGAAGCACACCACGTCGCCAAGGCATACGGCGACAAACTGCTGTTTGACGACCTCAACTTCATGCTGCCCCAAGGTGGCATTGTGGGCGTGATCGGTCCCAACGGTGCCGGCAAGACCACACTGTTCCGCCTCATCATGGGGCTGGAGCAGCCTGATAGCGGCACGTTTGAGGTGGGCGAAACTGTCAAGGCGGTCTACGTTGACCAGCAGCACACGAGCATTGACCCCACCAAGACGGTGTACGAGGTAATCTCGGGCGGAGTGGAGCTACTCCGCATGGGAGGGCGTGACGTCAATGCCCGTGCCTACTTGTCGCGGTTTAACTTTACCGGAGTGGACCAGCAGAAGTTGTGTGGAGTGCTGTCGGGTGGCGAGCGCAACCGCCTGCAGCTGGCGTTGGCGCTCAAGCAGGAGGGCAACGTGTTGCTGCTCGACGAGCCCACCAACGACATTGACGTGAACACACTGCGCGCCCTCGAGGAAGGCCTTGAGGACTTTGCCGGCTGCGCGGTGGTCATCAGTCACGACCGTTGGTTCCTTGACCGCATCTGCACCCACATCCTCGCCTTTGAGGGCGACAGCAACGTCTACTTCTACGAGGGGTCCTACTCGGACTACGAGCAGCACAAGCTCAAGCGCCTGGGCAAGGAGGAGCCCACCCGCATCCGTTATCGCTCGATACCCTGACCCATCGAGTCACACCGGGACACAACAAGCGGGCAGCGTCAATTAAAGTCGCTGCCCGCTTGTTGTAGTGTAGAGTTACACCACGCGTGTCACTTGCTCTTGCCGCCGTTCTCGTTGACACCTGCCAGTGCCGGGTCAATCAAGATGCGACCACAATACTCGCACACGATGATCTTCTTGTGCATCTGGATTTCGAGCTGACGTTGGGGCGGAATGCGATTGTAGCAACCACCGCAGGCGTTGCGCTGCACATAGACGATGCCGAGGCCGTTGCGGGCATTCTGGCGAATGCGCTTGAACGCGGTGAGCAGACGGGTGTCGGTGATCTTGTTCTCAAGGCGCTTGGCCTTATCACGCAACTTCTCCTCGTTTTGCTTGGTCTCGCTGACAATCTCGGTGAGCTCGCTCTTCTTGGTCTCGAGCACATGCTCCTTGTCCTCGACCATCACTCGGGTGCGCTCAATCTCGGCGCGGATAGCCTCAATGCGACGAGCACCCTCGTTGACACGCTTCTCGGCAAGTTCAATGTTCAATCCCTGGTACTCAATCTCCTTGCTGAGATAGTCATACTCACGGCTATTGCGCACATTGTCCTGGTCGTGGGTGAACTTCTCGATGAGAGCGACTGCCTGGTCTCGAGCCTCTTGCTGACTGCGCACATCGGCCTCAATGTCGGCAATCTCAGCCTCATACTTGCCAATGCGGGTGTGCAAGCCGGCAATCTCGTTCTCCAAGTCCTCAACCTCACGAGGCAACTCGCCACGCAACTGCTTGATACGGTCCACCTCACTAAGGATGGTCTGCAAGTTATAGAGCAGTTTCAGGCGCTCCTCTACCGTCAGTTCTTTTTCTTGTTTAGCCATAGCTTGTTATAGATATTTTATCTGATTTATTTCGGATTTTGCAAAATCAACCGCAAAGTTACGAAAATTTTGTTGAATAATCGCAAAAAATATCTCTTTTGTGTAATGTTCGCTCTCATAATGACCAATATCGGCTATCGTGATAGCCTCATTGTGCTCCAGAAAATCATGATAGCGGACATCGGCACTGATAAACAATTGAGCACCCAGCTCAATGGCACGGCCAAGCAGGAAGGCACCGGCACCACCGCACAGAGCCACCCGCGAGACCGGGCGCGACACGTCACCGCTATAGCGCACAGCACCGACCTCAAACTCGCGCTTGGCACGCTCAAGCACCTCGATGGCGGGCTGCGGCGCGATGTTGCCAATCACGCCACTGCCGGCAACGCCCTGCGGTGCCACCTCCGACCGATGTCCGTCAAGAAACTCCACATCGGTCATGCCCAGACGCTCAGCCATGTGGAACGACACCCCACCGGCGGCATTATCCATGCTGGTGTGGGCGCTGTACACATTGAGGCGATTGAGCAGGGCTCGCGCGACTAACCGCTGGGTGAGCGTTGCTCCGGTCAGACGTTTGAGCGGGTGGAAGATGAGCGGATGATGGCTGATAATCAAGTTGAAGCCGCGCTCCACCGCCTCGTCAATGACCGCCATGGTCACATCGGTGCACAGTAGCGCACCCGTGACCTCGGCATCGGGCGAGCCCACCTGCAGGCCACTGTTGTCAAAGTCCTCCTGCAGGCCCAACGGCGCAACGCGCTCAATGGCACGCGTGATGTCGCTGACGGTGATCACGGCTTGACAATGAGATTAAGTTCCTCAAGCTGGCTATCGTCAATAGCGCTGGGGGCATCCAGCATCACGTCGCGGCCACTGTTGTTCTTGGGGAACGCGATGCAATCCCTGATGCTGTCCAGACCCGCCATGATCGACACAAAGCGGTCAAAGCCGAACGCCAGACCCGCATGAGGGGGAGCGCCATACTTGAACGCATTGATCAGGAAGCCGAATTGAGCCATAGCGCGCTCGGGGGTGAAACCGAGAATCTTGAACATCTTGGCTTGCAAGTCGCCGTCATGGATACGCAGGCTGCCGCCACCCACCTCGACGCCGTTGCACACAAAGTCGTAAGCCACGGCACGCACCTGCTCGGGATGCTCGTCAAGCAGGGGGATATCGGCGGGATTGGGCATCGTGAACGGGTGGTGCGTCGCCATGAGGCGCTGCTCCTCGTCGCTCCACTCAAACAGCGGGAAGT
>CAMHDX010000281.1 GCA_946183895.1 uncultured Porphyromonadaceae bacterium
TTTGCCATGTAGATTCTTGTATTGAGAGTTATACAAATAAATCAGCTCTTGAAGGGCAGACCGAAGGCCT
This sequence comes from uncultured Porphyromonadaceae bacterium, assembly GCA_946183895.1. GTDB lineage: Bacteria > Bacteroidota > Bacteroidia > Bacteroidales > Muribaculaceae > Sodaliphilus. Next base: position 71 of record CAMHDX010000281.1, read on the forward strand.
TGAGCAGCGCGTAGCCCTCCTCGTCGGTCTTGGCTGTGGTAACAAAAGTGATGTTCATGCCGTTCATGCGAGTGACGGTGTCGAGGTTGATCTCCGGGAAGATGATCTGCTCGGTGACACCGACGCTGTAGTTGCCACGACCATCGAGCTTGCCGCTGATGCCCTTGAAGTCGCGGATGCGCGGCAGGGCGATGCGGATAAAGCGCTCCATGAACTCGTACATGCGGTCACGACGCAGGGTCACGCGGGCGCCGATGGGCATCTTCTTGCGGACCTTGAAGTTGCTGATATCCTTCTTCGAGATGGTCTGCACAGCGCGTTGCCCCGTGATGGTAGTCAGCTCGTTGATAGCGATCTCGATGATCTTCTTGTCCTGCGTCGCGTCGCCGAGGCCCTCGTTGAGGATGATCTTGACCAAGCGCGGGATCTGCATTGGGGAGGTGTAGTTGAATTGCTTCATCAAGGCGGGAGCAATCACCTCGTCGTATTGTTTCTTAAGTGTAGTTGCCATTACTTGATCTCCTCTCCGGTTTTTTTAGAATAACGAACAGTTTTGCCATCGGCATTCTTCTTGAAGCCTGTACGGACGGGCTTGCCATTCTCGATGAGGCTGAGGTTGCTCACGTGTATTGGGGCCTCCTTCTTGATGAAGCCACCCTGCGGAGCCTGTGCCGTGGGCTTGGTGCTCTTGGTGACGACGTTGCATCCCTCGACGATGGCGCGACCCTCCTTGCGTTGCACGCTCAGGACGCGACCGGTCTTACCCTTGTCATCGCCGGCGATAACCATGACGGTGTCACCTTTCTTAATGTGTAACTTAGCCATTATAATAAATAATGAAATGTGTTGATAACAAATAAAATCACAGCACCTCGGGCGCGAGTGAGACAATCTTCATGTTAGTGGCACGGAGCTCACGAGCGACGGGACCGAAGATGCGTGTACCGCGCAGTTCGCCGGCGTTGGTGAGCAGCACACAGGCGTTGTCGTCAAAGCGGATGTACGAGCCATCGGCGCGACGGATCTCCTTCTTGGTGCGGACCACAACAGCACGCGAGACAGTACCCTTCTTCACGTCCGAAGACGGGATAGCATTCTTAACGGTGACAACGATGATGTCGCCCACCGAGGCATATCGACGACCGGTACCGCCCAGGACGCGGATGCAGAGGACTTCCTTAGCTCCGCTATTGTCGGCAACTGTCAATCTAGTTTCTGTCTGAATCATAACTCAAAAAAATGTTACTTGGCTTTTTCAATAATTTCAACCAGTCTCCAACGCTTAGTCTTGCTCAACGGGCGTGTTTCCATGAGGCGGACCTTGTCGCCGACATGGCACTCGTTGTTCTCGTCATGAGCGTGATACTTCTTCGTCTTGTTGACGAACTTACCATAGATCGGGTGTTTCTCCTTCCACTTGATGGTGACGGTGATGGTCTTGTCACCCTTGGTGCTCGAAACGATGCCGATACGTTCCTTGCGTAAGTTTCTCTTTTCCATATCAGCTTCGATGATTATTGTTTGTTAAGTTGACGAGCACGGATCTCGGTTTGGATGCGTGCAATCTCGCGGCGGTCAAGAGTAAGCTTGGCCGGGTTGTCGAGCGGCGAGATTGAGTGTTGAATCTTCTCTTGGATATAGGCCTTCTGAGCAGCCTCGAGGCGGTCCAGCAATTCCTTATCGGTGAGTTCCTTATAATTTTCTTTCTTCATAATCTCGCTTAATTAGACAGTTTGAGTTGGGTCATAATCACGGCTGACGACGAACTTGGTGATAACGGGGAGCTTTTGCGCTGCGAGGCGGAGGGCCTCCTTAGCCACATCGTAGCTAACGCCGTCGATCTCAATCAAGATGCGTCCGGGGTGCACGGGAGCGACGTATCCGGCGACATCACCTTTACCTTTACCCATACGCACATCGGCGGGCTTGCGGGTGTAGGGTTTGTCGGGGAAGATGCGCAACCACACTTTACCCTCACGCTGCATGAAACGTGTCACAGCCACACGTGCAGCCTCGATTTGCCGGGCTGTAATCCACTTGGACTGGAGGGTTTTGATACCGAATGAGCCAAAGGCCAGCTGGTCACCGCGCTTGGTGTACTGGCGAGGATGTCCATCACTCGGTCTGCGATATCTTAATCTCTTAGGTTGTAACATAGTCGACTAATAAAAATTAACGATTGTTGTTTTTCTTGCGGAAGCCACCGCGACGGCGCTCACCGCGCTCGCCACCGTGTGAGCGGTGCTCGCTCTTACCGCTGGTGTAGTTAGGAGCCAGGTCCACCTTGCCGTAGACTTCGCCGCGGCAGATCCAGACCTTGATGCCGATGAGGCCGACCTTGGTCAGCGCCGGTACGATAGCATAGTCAATGTCGGCGCGCAGGGTGTGCAGTGGTGTGCGACCCTCCTTGAACATCTCGCTGCGAGCCATCTCGGCGCCATTGAGGCGACCGCTGACGAGCACCTTGATGCCGGCGGCACCGGCGCGCATGGTAGACTGGACAGCCATCTTGACGGCACGACGATAGGCGATCTTGCCCTCGACTTGACGTGCGATGTTGCTTGCGACGATCATGGCGTCAAGGTCAGGGCGCTTAACCTCCGAGATGTTGATTTGGACATCCTTCTTGGTGAGTTTCTTGAGCTCCTCCTTGAGGATGTCAACATCCTGACCACCCTTGCCGATAATGACACCGGGGCGGGCAGTGCAGATAGTGATGGTCACCAGCTTGAGCGTACGCTCAATGATGATGCGCGACACACTTGCCTTGGCCAGACGCACGTTGAGGTACTTGCGGATTTTGCTATCCTCAAGCAGGGTGTCGCCGTAGTT
>CAMHDX010000282.1 GCA_946183895.1 uncultured Porphyromonadaceae bacterium
CACGGCGAGGGCGACGGGGACGGCGATTGGCAAGACGAGCGGCGCCCCCATAGTCGAGGCGGGAAATGCTCGTTGTGAGGGGCGGATACCCCCCGCCGCTCTGTGGCGGGATGGGTGATTGCGGCGGCGGCGTTCAATGCCTGCACTACGGGCTCGAAACTGCTACTGATGATGTTAACAAAGAAGTTGGGGAAGCAACCGATGGCGGCGACACACACGATGAGCGTGCCGGTGCTCAGCTTCTCCTCCCAGGTGGCATCGGTGAGCGAACGGTGATGCTCGTCAACAACAGGACCGAACAGCAACTTGCCAACCACACGCAGGATGTAAACCGCCGTAATCACGATCGACGACGTGCCGGCAATGGTGAGCACGCGGCGGAACAAATCCTCATGCATGAACGAGCCGACAAAGATGGTCATCTCGGCCACAAAGCCGCTCAAGCCCGGCAAGCCGAGCGATGCCATACCGGCAATGACGTATCCCACTCCCAGATAGGGCATGATTTGCATCAAGCCGCCCATCTTCTGGATATCACGGGTGTGAGTGCGACCGTATATCATACCAATCAAAGCAAAGAACAACGCCGTCATCAAACCGTGGCTCAACATCTGCAACACAGCACCGGTCATCGCCGTGGTGTTGAACATCAAGATGGCGAACAGCACCATGCCGCAGTGACTCACACTACTGTAAGCGTTGATATACTTGAGGTCGGTCTGCACACACGCGCTGAAGGCGCCGTACACCACGCTGATGCCGGTCAGGGTCAGGAAGATCCATGCCAACTCATTGGCGGCAAAGGGCATCAGATAGATGGCGATGCGGAAGCAGCCGTAGCCACCCAGCTTCATCAACACGCCCGCATGCAACATCGACACCGCGGTCGGTGCCGAGGCATGACCATCGGGCGACCATGTGTGGAACGGGAACATCGCGCCAAGCACACCGAAGCCCACAAACGTCAGCGGGAACAGATACATCTGCCACTCGTGCGGAATGGCGTCGGCATGCGCTATGTCAAGAATATTCATCGTCAAGGGCGCGCCCTCGGGAGCCGAGTGGAAGTAGATGCCGATGATGCCCAGCATCAACAGCGCGCTACCGCCCATCAGCATCAACGTCAGCTTCATTGCGCTATAAGTCTTGTTGCCGCTACCCCACACTCCAATGAGCAGGTACATCGGAATCAACGCCACCTCATAGAACATGAACATCGTGAACAAGTCAATCGAGATGAAGAAGCCGAACACACCCGTCGAGAGCAAGAAGAACCACAGGAAGAACTGCTTGGGCAGCGGGTCCATCTTCCACGAGGCGAACACGCCGGCAAACACAATGATGGCGCTGAGCACAATCATCACCACGCTCACACCGTCAACGCCGAGCGCCAAATTGATGTGGAGCGGCGCGTACCACACCAGGTCAGACCGCAGTATCATCTCATCGGCGACACCGGCGGCGCGCGTTTGCAGGAAGACGTACACCAGATAGGCGGCAAGCGCCACCAGAGCCGTCGCTCCCGTCACCGCCACGGCGCGTATGGCACGAATGCCACGACCCGAGTTGGTGCAAAACGCCAAGCCGGCGAGCGTCAGCAACGGTATGATAACGAAATAAATCAGTATATTGCTAAATATCATCATAATCTTGAAATCACTTAAACCGGTGGGACAATCACACTAACACACACACGATGAGAGCCACCGCAAGCACAAGCGCCCCCAGCAAGTAAGTCATCACATAGCCTTGAATCTTGCCGCTTTGCAACGGACGCACCGCCGCGGCGCAGTACTGCGTCATGGTGCCCATCAGGTTCATCGTGCCGTCAATCACCTTGCGGTCAAACCACGCGATGGGCTTGGACACGCACTGGAAGATGATCTTGTGGGTGATGAACTGGTAGAGCTCGTCCATGTAGAAGCGCCTGTAGGCAGCGGTCCACAACGATGACGCGGCAGCCTTCATGCGGGCGGGAGCGTCATTCTCCTTGTAGTAGAGCTTGAACGCGAGGCCAATGCCCACCAGCGCGATAGCCACGCTGGAGCCCGCCACTGTCCAGTCAAGCTGGGTGTGCAACGGCTTGCCGTCCCATGTGACCAGGTCGTGAGCCGGCACAAATCCGGCGACAATCGACACAGCCGACAAGATGATGAGCGGCAGCGTCATTGTCCACGGCGCGTCGGCAGGCGCGTGGTGCCCGTGCTGCTTGTGCTCGCTCCAGAAGAAGATGAGCAGATAAGTGCGGAACATATAGAAGGCGGTCAAGCCTGCCACCATGCTCATCCACAAACCCCAACCGAGGCCCTTGTGATAGCATGCCACCAATATCTCGTCCTTGCTGAAGAAGCCCGCAAACGGCGGAATGCCCGAGATTGCCAAGCAACCGATCAAGAATGCGAAACTCGTAATGGGCATGTGCTTGTGCAAGCCGTGCATCATGCTGTTCTCGTTGCTGCCCACAGCGTGGATAATCGCGCCGGCGCACAAGAACAACAACGCCTTGAACATAGCGTGAGTGAACAGGTGGAACATCGACGCCATGTAGCCCAAGCCATAACCCTCGTGAATCTCAATCAACGAGCCGTCGGCACTGCTCACAGCGAGCGAGGTCATCATGAACGCGATTTGCGAGATGGTACTGAATGCCAGCGCGCGCTTGATGTCACTCTGGACACAAGCCACCGCCGCCGCATAGAACGCGGTGAACGCGCCCGTGACAGCAATGATGTCCATGGCACCCTGCTCCAGCACATACAGCGGGAACAGCTTCGCCACAAGGTACACACCCGCGACCACCATGGTCGCCGCGTGGATCAACGCCGACACCGGTGTGGGACCCTCCATAGCATCGGGCAGCCAGATGTGCAACGGGTACATCGCACTCT
>CAMHDX010000283.1 GCA_946183895.1 uncultured Porphyromonadaceae bacterium
TTGAGCGCATCGTGGGCGGGGACTTTGCCGTCGCCGATGATGTGGCTACATTGACACGCGCCGGCAACATCTTTGCCCTCACCGACAATGTTCTGCTCATAGCCCAGGCGACAGCCGGCACACCCGACAACGAGGCGATAGCCGAGGTGCGCCGCGCGCTGCAGGTGGAGCGCGACGAGAGCGCAGACGGCGACAGCCCATTGAACGCAGTGCTGAGCAGCGAGCGGCACTTCGCGGCGGCGATGACCGGCGATGCCCTGCGCCGCACTCTGGCGCAACACGACCAATATGCCGCGCTGATGACACGCTTCCCGGTCATCCAACTGTTCACCGAGAGCGACATTGACTGCTGGACGATGAACGGCACGTGCACGCCGGACTCCATCTTGATTGACCTGGAGTGTCAGGCAAAGCCCGGCAGCGATTACGCCACGTTAATGAGCGAGGTCCTCGCCTCGCCCGACGCCAATGTGCTGCGCGCCATCCCGGCGTCGATGGACTACATAGGCATGATGAGCCTCAAGGGAGCGGCGGCACTGCGCCTGCCTCAGGTGGAGAAACTGGTGGAACAGTTCGGCGAAATCCAGTACGTGGGTCGCATGGACATCAAGCCGCTCATCTCGACCATTGATGGGCCCGTGGCGGTGGGTGCCGCCGCCGACCCTCACCTGCCCGGCGTGTGGAACCTTGTGCTGTCGGCACGCTCCCGGTCGCCTCAACAGGTGCTTGACTACATCACCGACTTCGGCAGCCGCTACGGCCAGCACCCGCAGGTGTGGGACGGCGAGCTGATTTACCAGTGGGACAACAAGATGGTGCGCATCGCCGCCATCGGCAACATCGTGTACGTCAAGCTGCTGGACTATGAGCAGACCGAGGGAGCCGCGAGCGACATCGCGCTGCTGCACGACGCGTTCGGCGCGGCGGTTGTGGGCGGATATGCCCGCTCGCACGTTGGCAACGACGGTAGCGTTGCCTCGTGGATTTGGCAGATGACCGATGCCAACCACGGCAAGGTGCTGTTCACACCCGCCGCGGCGGGGCAAGCGCCACTCGAGTTACTCGAGCTGCTGAGCGCCATCAAGCCCGACCACGAGTTCTGACCCGCAGCCTCACGCATAGCGTAAAACAGCGGAATCGCACTTTTGTGAGCACATTCCGCTGTTTTACGATTTATTTTTACTTGAATCAGTAAATTAACATTCGAGTGATGCCCAGGCTTCGCATGCCTGGCGCAGGGTGTCGGGCTTGCCCACGTCGTACCACATGTAGTCAGCACGCTGCTCGTAGCCCCTTATGAGCTGCCCGGTGCATTGCGCTACATAGAATGGCGTGGTCGAGAACTTGGGACCCGCCACAGCGGCATACTGCTCCAGCAACGGGAATATCTCCGGCGAGCACACATGGATGCCGCCAAAGGCGCGCAGTGTCAATCCCGCTGTCGCCAGCCCCTCAGGGCGCGTCTCGCCGGTGCACCACCCCCGCAGGCGCCGCTCGTCGTCAAAGGCGAAGTAGCGCTGCGTGACACGCTCGCGCACCAGCACTGTCGCCAATGCACCACTGCAACGATGAGTGTAAATCATCTCGGCGAGGTCAAAGCCGTGGGTCAGCACGTCGGCATTATGCACCACAAACGGCTCGTCGCCGTCAAGGTAGCGGCGCGCGGCGAGTATGCCGCCACCGGTCTCGAGCAGCAAGTCGCGCTCGTCGCTCACTTGCACCTCAACGGGCCACCGGCGCGAATTGAGGAAGTCAATCACCTTGTCGGCAAAGTGGTGCACATTGACCACCACCATGCTGCAGCCGGCATCGCACACGGCGCGGATGGTGCGCTCCAGCATGGTCATGCCATTCACCTCGACCAGCGCCTTGGGGCGGTTATCGGTCAACGGGCGCAGGCGTGTACCCAGCCCGGCGGCAAAAATCATCGCCTTCATCGCGCCGGCATCGCTTTAGGCATCAACACGCGGTCCTCCAGCTCGTCAAAGTTAGGCGTCTGGCTGTGAGCCAACACCACACGCACGTTGAACTTGCGATAGACGTGCTCGGCAAGGTGCTCGGCACAGTACACCGAGCGGTGCTGACCGCCCGTGCACCCGAAGCACACCATCAGGTTGGTGAACTTGCGGTCAATATAGCGCTTGACACTGGCATCAACCAGAGCATACACATGCTCGAGGAACGTGGTGATCTCGCCATTGTCCTCCAGATACTTGATCACCTCGGGATTGACACCGGTCATGGGTTTGTAGCGGTCGTACTTGCCCGGATTGTCGATGGCGCGGCAGTCGAACACAAAGCCGCCGCCATTGCCGCTTTCGTCGTAGGGGTAGCCCTTCTTGTAGGCAAAGCTACGCACCGTCACAGTGAGCGGGTCCTTAATCTTCACCTTCAAGTCAGGCATCTGCACCATCGCCGACAGCAACTCGTTGAGGTAGGGGAACTCGGTGAACGGCGTGTCCTCAATCAGCTCAGCCATCAGTTCCACCGCGTCGGGAATGCGCTTCTTGAAGTCCGGCTTCTGCTCGAAGTTGCCGCGGAAACCGTAGGCTCCCAGCACCTGCAGCGTGCGGAACAGCACAAAGTAGCGCAGTTGCGACATGAAGTGCGTGCGGTTGATCGACACATAGTGGGACAACTCGTCAAGATAGACGCCCAGCATCTCGTCACGCAGGTTGCGCGTGTAGTGGGCGCGCGCCTGCCACAGGAACGACGCCACGTCATAGTAGAACGGGCCCTTGCGACCGCCCTGAAAGTCGATGAGCCACGGCTGCTCGTCGCGTATCATCACATTGCGCGCCTGGAAGTCGCGATACATGAACGTGTCGCTCATGTTGCTCAGCAACACGTCGGCAAGGCGGTCAAAGTCGTCCTCCAACCGGCGC
>CAMHDX010000284.1 GCA_946183895.1 uncultured Porphyromonadaceae bacterium
AAAGTTTCATAAGCCGGGATGTAGAAGCGTTAATCAAATGAAAGATAAGAATAACTACATATATGGACTGCATTCGGTCCTCGAAGCTCTGGAGGCTGGTCGTGACGTTGACAAGATCTTCTTGCGCGGCTCATTGACAGGACAGGCTGTAGACAAGCTGCTCAAGATGGCGCGCGCCCAAGTGATTCCGGTGGCTCGCGTGCCGCTTGCCAAGTTGGACCGCATCACCTCGCGCAACCATCAAGGCGTCATCGCGGTGTTGTCAAGCGTGAGCTACTCACGTGTGCACCAGGTGTTGCCAATGTTGTTTGAGCAGGGACGCACCCCGTTCCTGGTCGTGCTTGACGGCATCACCGATGTGCGCAACTTCGGCGCTATCGCACGCACCTGTGAGTGCGCGGGAGTTGACGCCATTGTCCTGCCCGAGCGCGGCAGCGTCACTGTCGGTGCCGATGCCATGCAAGCCTCGGCAGGCGCGCTCAATCACATTGAGGTGTGCCGCGAGCCCAATCTGCTCGAGGCGCTGCAGTTCATCGCCGATAGCGGAGTGAAGATTGTCGGCACCAGCGACCATAATCCGGTGCGTTACACCGCGGTTGACTATACCGGCCCCGTTGCGCTGGTGCTTGGCTCGGAACATACCGGCATCTCTGCTGAGGTGATGGAATTGTGCAATCATCATGTCATGATTCCCGAGTATGGCCACATCAACTCGCTCAACGTGTCGGTGGCTACCGGCGTGATGGTCTATGAGGTGGTGCGCCAGCGCCATGGTGACGACCCGCTGGGCACCGATGCCAAGTGAATGTGAAGTGTAATGAATTTAAATAATATAAGGTATTAAAATGATAAATAGAGTATTAATCAGAATTAAAGTGTTGCAATTGTTCTTCAGTTATCAACTCACACTTGAGGACAATCCCGACCGTGACATCTTCAAGGAGTTGGCAACGTGTTTTGATAATTGCTATCTACTATACTTCCACTTGCTCAAGCTGCCGTTGGACTTGGCTTATCTGCATCTACGCCAAGCCGATGACGCCCGGCACAATGGCCTGGAGCGCCCCGACTTGAGCGTCGAGACCCACGACCGCTTCTTTGAGAACTCGGTATTGGAGGACTTGAGAAACAACACCATGTTCCAGTCCTATTGCGAGAAGCATCCTGAGGTGTCGTGGAACGATGATGCCCTGTTCCTGAAGTTGCTGCTGGACCGTGTCCGCCAGAGCGAGGTGTACCAGCAATACATGGCATTGCCGTTAGTCAACCGTGTGCGCGACGGACGCTTCTTGCGCGACTTGATGCGAGATGTGCTCCTCGTGGATCCTGAGGTGCTGGCTAACCTGGAGAACAAGCACTCGTTGTGGACCGAGGACGACGTTGACCTGATCGGGCAGTTTGTGATTAAGACCCTACGCCGCGTCGAGAGCAGCGACGCCAGGGCCATCATGCCGATGTTCCGCAATCGCGACGATGCCCACTTTGGCGAGTTGTTGTTGCGTGCCTCTATCGACGACATGCAGTACAATAGCGACTTCATTGACGACTTGATTGACGCCAAGCGTTGGGGGGCAGACCGTGTCGCGCGCATGGACAGGATTATCCTGTGCCAAGCCATTGCCGAGGCGGTTCACTTCATGTCAATACCCACAACGGTCACGCTCAACGAGTACATCGAGTTGGCAAAGAACTTCAGCACCGACAACAGCGGCATGTTTGTCAACGGTGTGCTGCACACGGCGCTACACCGCCTGCGTGCCGATGGCGTGATCAACAAGCCGTAATCAAACGGATAATAAACAAAAACATAATAATCAATTAAACTGTAAAGATGATGTTAAACACTGTATTATTGCAAGCAGCCCAAACGGGAGGCAGCGGGTGGAGCTCGCTCATCATGATTGTGCTATTGATCGCGATTTTCTATTTCTTCATGATCAGGCCGCAGTCCCAAAAACAAAAGAAGATTGCCGAGTTCCGCAAGGGGCTGGGCAAGGGCAGCAAGGTGATGACGGCAAGTGGCGTGTACGGCAAGATCGTCGAAATCAAAGACAACGATGTGATGCTCGAAATCGCCCCCAATGTTCGCATCAAGATTGACATCAACTTTGTGTACGAGTCGGCAGAGAGCGCTACCGAAGCCGGTGCAAGCGGGTCAGCAGAGGTATCAAAGTAAAATCGCATGAGAGTGAGTGGCGGTCTATCCATGTTGACCAAGCGTGTCAAGCGTGTGGCTCGCTTGTCAACATCCAAGTCGGCGATGGTCTACGTTGGCTTTGTCGTCATTGCCACATTGTTTTGGGGCTTTGTCGCGGTCAATCGTGAATTGACGTTGAGCGACATCTCATTCAACGTACGCGTTGTCAACATTCCTGACAACTACCGCTTGTTGGATTCGGTACCAAGCAATGTGGTGTGCAGCTTCAAAGGTCCCGGCTGGCCGCTGATCTCGCGTCTGGGCTTTAGCCGCTCCAATGCCGACCTGGACATTGACTTTAGACGCTTTGAGGTTGAGGAGGAGCATGTGATGCGCGTGCCGAGCTTAATGACCTTGCTGCTTGAGCAGTTGCCTGATGGTGCCACCATCACTAAGCTGGATCATCCTCGCCTCGAGGTGCACTATGGCGACGCGAGCAAGGTGGTGCCGGTGATGCTCAATCTGACCAATAACACCGGCCGCACCATTGGCGATGAGTTTGTCATGAAGCCTGACACCGTCACGGTGTATGGCGCCAAGGACGTGATTGACGCTCTGACAAGCCTTGAGGCCAATCTCACACTCGAGGCGGACCATTCGTCCTACGAGGTGCCGGTGTCAACCGCCGGATTGCCGCTATTGGTTGAGCCACGCGCGGTCCATGTTGAAGTGGATTACATCAAGACC
>CAMHDX010000285.1 GCA_946183895.1 uncultured Porphyromonadaceae bacterium
TGGCAAAGGCGAAGGGTTGGCTCAGCTCGTCAACGACCGTTCCCGTGAATGTTGCCGCGCTAATTGTTATCGCCACAGCTAATGAAAGAATGAGAAATTGAATACGTTTCATCGTTATATCCGTTTTTATTCTGTTTTTGTGAAAGCAAAATTATCGTCATGTTCACGCATTAGACGTACACTAAAGGGCGAAAAGTTGCAGCAAAAAAAATAAAACAAGCCAACTTTCACACTTTTGGGTGTGAAAAAACATTAACAATTCCGATATTTTCATTAGCTTTGCCCCTGTAAATCACACCATTATGGCAAAAGTTGAGGATTTCTTCGGGACATTAAATACGGTAAACGACATTCAAGATGAGCGGTATTCCCACCTTGAGCTGCTCAAGCGAGCCGTTGACGCGATGGCCAACGCCACCTATCAAAGCATTTGATGTTTGAGCGACTTGGCACCCACTCCATCACCGAAGCCCTCACCCTCGCCACCAACTGCGGGCTGATATGATAAAACAAGCCACGTTATCTAGCTTGATAACGCAGCCTTATATAAGGTTGTTATTTTATCCGATAGGTTATATACTCATTTTGTCGAAGAAGTGCAAAAAGTGCAAAACAATACAAACGTATGCATTGCCGCATGGCTCGACCGGAGCCGACACTGTCGGCAATGGCATGTGAGTCTCAAAACGTTACTTTATTATAGGCGGGATGCATGTACTGACCGTGCTCCTTGGTGTTGTTGCCGTACTGAATGGCAAATTTGGGGCATCGATGCAGGCAACCTAGGCAAAGGGCGCAACGTTCGACAATCCAGACAGGACGCTTGTCACGCATCTCAATGGCCTTGACTGGACATTTAGCGGCACACAGGCCACAACCGATGCAACTGTCTTCTACTCTGAAATATTTGGTTTGACGCTCATGTTCCAACAGAGGGTCTGTAAACCAGCGCACGAAGTGCGGCATCTTGTACTTGATGTGGTTGCCCTGCTCACGAGTCTTGATGCGCTCTATCACAGTGTCGATGATGCGTTCGGCTTTCTCGTTGATGGCTGCTACACGCACAGGGTCACTCAGGTCGAAAATGGGAGTCCAGTTGTCAGGCATCTTCACGCCGAAGGCTGCGTTCATGCTGATGCCTCGCTTTGCCAGTTCGCGCTTTGCGTCGGCTCCAATGGCTCCGGCGACCGAACCGTAGGTTGCAACCACGAAGGCGTAGGCCGGCCGGCATGTGACTGTCATCCGGCGAATGAACCGGCGGACAAGTACGGGCAACTCCCACCAGTTGGTGGGAGTTACCAATCCCAAGGTCTCACCTTCGCTCAATACAATCTCATTGCCGCTTTTCTCGATAGACAGCGCCACGTCGCCCGTAGCCTCGGCGATACGCTCGGCTACGTGGCGACTGTTGCCTGTTGCTGAGAAATATAGGATCATTAGCTTACCAGTTGAGTGGCTCTTGAAGGATGTTGCCGTCGGTCATGGGGCTGTCTTGATCGGTGAACGGAGTGGCCTTGTACTGTATGCAAAGCATAGTCAGGTTGTCGCTGCCGGTGTTCTTCAAGGCACGTTTGCCGTTGGGCGAAACACGGATGACCGTGCCTTCGCTCACGGGAAAAATCTCTCCGTCAACTTGATATTGTCCCTCGCCGCGAAGGATGAAGTACAGCTCCTCGTGAGTCTTGTGAGTGTGGAGGAATCCGCTGTCCTGTCCGGGAACGAGTGTCTGGAACGAGAACTCACTTGCGGTTGCGCCAACTGCCTGTCCGCCGAATACTTTTCCTTGAAGAGTGAAGTCGGGGCCCATGGGCAACTCATGCTCGATAATCTCACTGATTTTGCCGAAATTGACTGCGGCAAAGTTTGCACCCTGTGCAATGGTTTCTGTCTGTTTCATTGTCTTTGAGTATTAATTGATTATTTCTTTGAATTATGATAATTTGTTCGGTCTTTGATGATGTCGGCGAAATTATCCAATGCCCATCCAATCAGCGCGTTGATGTGAGGCATCAGCGACCTGCCACGCTCGGTTATGTTGTACTCTACGCGTGGTGGAATTTCGGCATAGGCGTGGCGTGCCACAAGCCCATCGGCTTCAAGGTTGCGCAGTGTGACAGTAAGCATTTTCTGCGACAAGTCCGAGATTTTCCCGCCGATGTCCGAATAGCGCATTGGAGCACTTGCATTGGAGAGCGTGTAAAGCACCAGCATTGACCATTTCTCGCCAACACGGTCCAAGATGTTGCGTATCGGGCAATGGGGGTCGTATGAATCTATAATAATATCTCGAAACATAGTCAGGTTGAATATTAGTCACTTTTGGTTTGTTGCGGTTGCAAAGTTACAATCAAAGCTGTAAATGGCCAAGAATGTGACAATACGTTTGTCTCGCACTTTTAAGTTAGAATAGGCAAAATCAATGAGTTGCAAAAATCCGATTTATGTTTTGTTAAGATTTGTATTATTATCCACAAGCAGGGCGCGCCCGGTGAGGGTGCGCCCTGCTTGTGATGAATGTCGTGCCGCGGGACCCGAGGGAGGCGGCAGGCGTGGCTCAGCGGGCCTTGTTCGCGCGGATGCGCGCCTGGAGCTCCCAGGTGCGGATGCGGTCCTTGTACAGGTTGTTGCGGTTCATCTTCTCCACGTCGAGGGCGGCATCACTGTTGTCGTCCCAGCGACGGCACAGGTACACAGGGGTGTACACGCGGCCAATCTGGTACTGACGCGAGATGTTGAGCCCGAGCGCGTAGTCCTCGCCATAGCTGGTGTTGGGAATCTTGATGTCGCGCAACACCGGGGTGTAGAACGCGCGCGGCGCACCCAGACCATTGATGCGCAACGCATTGTTGCGACCATTCTCGGGGGTCCACTCGCGGTGGTCG